>JAGBXG010000194.1 GCA_017629415.1 Pseudomonadota bacterium
CCCAAAATGTGTACGAAAACAAATCATCAAACACGAATTCTCCCCCCATTGCAGGATTCCAAAGGAGCTTAGCTCTTTTGGTGGGGTCCGGGGCAACGCCCCGGCGGGGTTTGGGGCGTTGCCCCAATAAAAAAAACCGGAGCGGTTGCCCCGGTGTGGTGTGGGGCTGGGCCCCACCAACAAAGTCCCAAGAATTTACTTATTTGTGGGCTGTTCGCCGATGGCGGCGCGGCGTGAAAGTTTGATTTTGCCGCGCGGGTCGATGGCCAGGACTTTGACCAGGACTTGTTCGCCTTCTTTGAGGACATCGGTGACATTGTCGACGTGACCGTCGGTCAATTCGGAGATATGAACCATGCCGTCTGTGCCCGGGAAGATTTCGACGAATGCGCCGAAGTCCATGATCTTCTTAACGGTGCCCAGGTAAATTTCGCCGGGCTGAGCTTCGCGGATGATATCATTGATCATTTCGAGAGCTTTATTGATGGCCATACCGTTATCGGCGGCAATGCTGACAGTGCCGTCGTCTTCGACGTTGACCTGAGCGCCCGAGACAGCACAGATATTGCGGATAGTTTTGCCGCCTGAGCCGATGATTTCGCGAATTTTGTTCGGGTTGACTTTGATGGTTTCAATACGCGGTGCGTATTTGCTCTTGGTTTCGCGAGTTTCGCTGATGGCGGCCATCATGCAGCCGAGGATGTGTTTGCGGCCATCGTGGGCTTGTTTGAGGGCCTGAGCCATGACTTCGCGCGAAATGCCGGAAATTTTGATATCCATCTGAATGGCGGTGATGAGATCGGCGGTACCGCAGACTTTGAAGTCCATATCGCCCAAGTGATCTTCGTCGCCGAGGATGTCGGTGAGGACGGCGATTTTGTCGCCTTCTTTGATGAGACCCATGGCGACGCCGGCGACAGGTGCTTTGATTTCGAGGCCGGCATCCATGGCGGCTAAGGTACCGCCGCAGACGGTTGCCATCGAACTGGAACCATTGGATTCGAGAATTTCGGAGACGATACGCAGGGTGTAGGCATATTCGGGATCGACGGTGGGCATGACGGAGCAGAGGGCGCGTTCGGCGAGCATGCCGTGACCAACTTCGCGGCGACCCGGGCTGCGCAGCGGCTTGACTTCACCGACGCTAAACGGCGGGAAGTTGTAGTGCAACATGAAGCGTTTGGAGTGCATACCGGCCAAATCTTCGATGCGCTGATCGTCGGTGGCGGTGCCGATGGTCACGGTCACGAGGCCCTGGGTTTCACCGCGTGTGAACAGGGCGGAGCCGTGTGCGCGGGGCAAAATGCCGACTTCGCAGTTAATCGGACGGACCTGATCGAGTTTACGGCCGTCGATACGGATGCGTTTTTCGGTAATGAGATTGCGCATCAAATGATATTTCAAATCTTCGTAAGCGCTGACGATTTCGCCCTTTCTATCGGGGAAAGCTTCGGCGGTGGCTTCGACGATTTCGGCTTTGACGGCATCCAGAGCGGCATAACGTTCGAGCTTTGCAGGAATGGTCATCGCAGCAAAAGTCTTATCGGTGAACTGAGCCACGGCTTCGACGATGGCGGGATCGGCTTCGGGAGCCTGGAATGTTCTCTTCGGTTTGCCGACGGCTTCGGCCATACGGCGCTGAACGGCCAAAATATCTTTAACGGCGTTGGAACCGAAATCCATGGCATCGAGGAATTCGGCTTCGGTCAAGCCTTTGGTTTCGCCTTCGACCATGACGATGGCTTTTTCGCTGGCGACCATGACGATATCGGTATCCGATTTTTCGCGTTCGTCGTTGGTGGGGTTGGCAATCCATTTGCCATCGATACGGCCGATTCTGACGCCGGCGACGGGGCCTTCCCACGGCAAATCGGACAGCATCAAAGCCGCCGAAGCACCGGTAATGGCAAGGACATCGGGTTCACAAGCGGGGTCATAGCTGACGACGGTGGCAATGACCTGGACTTCATCGCGGAACCCTTCGGGGAACAGCGGGCGCACGGGGCGGTCAATCAGGCGGCTGACGAGTGTTTCATGTTCGCCCTGACGGCCTTCACGACGGAAGAAGTTGCCCGGAATACGGCCGGCAGCATATGATTTTTCAACATATTCGCAAACGAGCGGGAAAAAGTCCTGTTCACGGTCACATTTTTTGGTGCAAGCGGTGACGATAATCATCGTTTCGCCGCACTGCAAAAGCACGGAACCGGCGGCCTGTTTGGCGATACGACCTGTTTCAATGCTGACTTCATGACGTCCGATAAGGGCGGATTCTTTAACGATTCTAGCCATAATGCTACTTCCTTTAACCGCATGTGGCTGAGCGCGACGGCCGAACACCAAACCGCATGAGATTCAAAATATTCAAAAGAAACCCTATCGACATATCCCGTCAGCACGGGACTTTTCTGTACAATCATCTAAAAGCATGGAACAACGGGTTTAAAAGACACAAAAGCATTTGGCGATTCATTTTTCATGTGTCGGGCTATGCCGCCTTTCGGCGTCATACGCCCTTTTGCGGGCCGGGCTATGCCGCCTTTCGACGTCATACGCCCTGCCATGCTTTTAGGTCATTGCACAGGCTGCCATCTGAATGTCAATGAGGGTTATAAATCAGGAGTTTTGATTGAGCATTTGCCGGTGTTTTGAGCCGGTCAAATAAAAAACCCATAAAAACGCGTACATTTTTATGGGTTTGATAAATCCGATTACTTACGGAGGCCAAGGCGTGCGATCAGGTCGCGATAGCGCTGAACGTCTTTTTCCTTGAGGTAGTCAAGGAGACGACGACGACGGCCAACGAGCATCAGAAGACCACGACGGCTGTGGTGGTCATTCTTGTTGGATTTGAAGTGTTCGGTCAAAACGTTGATGCGTTCGGTCAGGAGGGAGACCTGAACTTCGGGGGAACCTGTGTCACCTTCGTGACGGCCGAATTTGCTGACGATTTCAGCTTTAACTGTACGATGAAGCATAATAACACCTTTTCCTTAAGCATGACGGCGGTGAGGCCGATAAATCAAATCGCGCAGGAAACACCCTTACGCGTGAACTGTATTCCGCAAAATACTGCGGAACATTGCTCTGTATGGCGCAGATACGGGCAAATCCGGGCTTAGGACCAGACTCCCCACTTTGCGGCATCTGAAGCGTTGGCGCGTTTAACACACGAACGTTATTCCGTCAAGAATACGGAAAGAATGGAGAATTTTTTATGGCAGCGGCAAAAAGCGTAGTAAGTAACGCATTGTTAAAGAGCGAGGTTGAGTGGGACACAAAGCCCCACTTTCCTGCTTGTGTTTTGGGGTGTCGTATTCATTCTGCGGCATTGTATGTGAATCAGCACATTTATTTAAGGAAGAACAGAATCATGCCGGTTCGGGGCGTTACGGGGCGGAAGCCCCGTATGGGGGGTAGGCGCGTATTTGCGGAGCAAATAGCGCCGCAGGGGGGCTTTGCCCCCCTTAATCCAGGACGGTATTGTTCAAAGATTCCTTAAATCCATATAAAAATCAGGATATGCGATGTTTGATTTTCAGTCTTATGTATTGCGGCAGCAGGCCAATTCGAGCAAGGTGCCGGTTCGATTGCAGAATTATGCTTATATAGAGGATATTGAGCGTCTTCGGAAATTGGCTTCGAGTGATTTGGTCCGTCAAGCCATGTCGCTGGGAATTCAGGCGTGGCGTTTGGCGCAGGGTCGTCGTGTTCAGGCGCAATCTCGTGAGATTGGCCGTGTGGAGCAAGGCGAACGGATATCCAAGACCTGGTCAGAAGTTTGTTATTTATTGGGTCATACGCCGTTAAATCTTCGTTTGGTGCCGGCGCAGGAACTTTGTTTGAAGCTTATGGCGAGGCTGAAAGTGCATTTTTTGGCATTTCGGGGGCGGCCTGTTCGTTGCCGACGACGACGTTACGATTTTTATTTGGTCGTGGCATTGGGGCATTGGATAACGGTCATGTGCCTTATTTGACGCTTGAGCGATTTTTGACGGCAGCCACGCGAGGGTTATGGACAAAGGCGACGATGATACCCGATGCTTTGCTGCACTGGCAGCGTTTTGCGGATATTACGGAAGATCGCGCGGGGATGATGGCGGCTCGCGATATTTCAGCGGCGATAATGGGGATGATGAAACAAAATTTGGACTGGGATGATGCTGAAATCATGCGAGAGATTCGGCGTTATCATGAGAAACTCGATGTAGACTGGGGGACGCCGGAGATTGAAAAGCGTGTGAAAGCGTTGGAATTGTTTACTGAATCGAATCTTTATCGTGCGACGGGCGGTCGGCCGATTGATCAAATTGATGAAGGTGTGAAAGAGATTTTTGGATTGTTTTAGTTCTGCATGTATGTGCGGTTTTATCGCGAGGGATAAGAAATATGGGTATGAAAGGTTTGATTTGGGATATGGACGGCACGCTTTTGAATACATTGGACGATATTATTGGTGCGTGCAATGCGACCTTGAAGGCGTATGGTCTTGCGGAGCGTTCCAAGTCTGAGATGTTGTCTTTGATAGGTTATGGCGCGAGGCATTTATGTCAAGGGGCGAGCGGTTTGGAAGGCGAACGGCTTGAGGCGTTTATGAAGGATTATCGCGCGCGGGCGGTATCTCAGGGGGATCCGACGACGCATATTTATGCGGGTGTGTCGGAGTATATTGCGGAAACGCGAGCGCGGGGGATTCGTCATGCGATTTATACGAACAAGCCTCAGTTTTGGAGTCAGAAGCTGGCGGTTAAATTTTTCCCGGAAGGGACATTTGACTATGTCTTAGGCACGACGGAAGAGGGTATTTTGAAGCCGAATCCTGAATATATTTATCGGATATGCCGAGGATGGGGTTTTGACGTATCCGAGGTTGTGATGATAGGCGACAGTCCGGTGGATTGGGAGGTAGCGCAGCGTGCCGGGTGTGGAGCCTGCTGTGTATCTTGGGGATTTCGGAGCCGCAAGGTATTAGAGGATGCGGGTGCGACATGTATTTGTGATACAGCAGAAGAGTTTTGGGAAAAGATTACACTTTAAAAAGAGTTCTTGTACGCAGCGCCCTGAATGCACACCTCATCTACTTGCGTGGTTGATGTGTTTATGATAAAATACTTGCGTTTTATTGGGCGCAAGAATTTGCGTACCATGGATTATTGATGAAAAAATTAAGCAGTCTTTAAGGAACACAACGTCATTCAAAGGCGTCTCTAAAGAGGTTAAAAGATGGGTCTGTCGAGAAAGGTTATTTTGGCATCTTGTGTTAGCGCAGCATTTTTGGCGTTTGGCGTCAGCTGCATGGTTGA
>JAGBXG010000195.1 GCA_017629415.1 Pseudomonadota bacterium
GGTAGGCGCGTATTTGCGCGAGCAAATAGCGCCGAGGGGGCGACTGCCCCCTTTCCATTCTTAATAATCGATAGTCGTCAGATGATGTTTGGCGCGTGATACGCTGGTTTGTGATGAAGCCAGAGCAATATCGAACACACCATGTTCTGGAATGGTACTGAGTTCAAACGACATCGCATCGGCAATGATATCGCCGGGAAGGAGTCTTGTAATATCCAATCTGTTGCCCAGAACGGGTTTTGTAAAATCCAGTTTTCGGTTGGCCAATTCAAAGGCAAATTCAAATCCGTGTTGCTGGTTAAGCGGCTGTTTGATGCGATAGTAGAGTGTCAGATAGAGCTGTTTTTGATTGAGCCGTCGATCGAGTCGGAAGCCTTCGATAGTGATAAATTCATCCAAATCAATGGGCATAGGCGTGGCATCTTCGGGCAATTTGCTGACGATATATTTGTCCAGAGGATTGACAGAAGAAGTATGGATATGGTTGCCAATGAGGTAGAGACGCGAGGAGGGAGCATCAATGACGTGCAGATTTTGACGTGCAGGAGTTGGGTACATCTGCCGGTACTCCTGATTCATTTCATAGAGTGCGTCTTTAGGAATGATATAGAAAGCCGGTTCTGTGGAAGATTCGGGCGAAAGCGCATTGAGCATGGCATGACGCGTCACAGGTTTGGCGACATCCAAAGAATAGGAAGCAAACGTGGATATCTGGCAACGCGCGTCCTGACAGACATATCCCGGTTCACAATCGCGGTAAGTGTTGCAAAGCTGTGCATTTTCGCCTGATACGAGATAAACGGGTTCAGATTGTACGGCATTTTTAAAATAGCTTTCTATCAATGCCGTTTCTGTAAAGTTTTCGGAAACAGACGGGATATAAATAAAATAAATAAATCCTGAGGATAAGACCGCAAGTCCGAGCAATGTGATGATAGGCGCATAGGGCATATGTTCGTATTCGCCGCGCGTGACTTTGGCAAGGGATGAACTGGATGGCGTACGGACATCGCGAGTTTCGGTTTTATGTTTCATGCGCCAGGAGATGACATGCATCTGAACCATTTCCGCGATGCCGGTAAATGCAATGATACAGAAAATGACGAAAATAACGGTATAGGTCATCACCTGCGGAAAATACTGTTCAAAAAGCCCAAAGCATTCCGTATCCCAGTGCATGCGCGGATCGTTGAGCAGATAACGGACGAGTCGGAACGGTTCATCCTGCAGGGCAAGCAGGGCCAACACCAGGCATATAAAAGCCGTGAGGATTAAAGCCAAACGTGCTTCCAGGCTTTCTCGAATTGTGTTCCAGAATTGCGTTGATGTCAGCCCCACACCGCAAAGGATTGCGCAAGGAATCAATCCTGTAAAAATATCATGCTGATTGTGGTTCATGCCGACAAACAGTGCAATCACAGACACAAAGAGCCATGACATCAGCATGATTTGAAGCGGCGAACGATTTTCATTTTGCGCGGCTTCCGTAAAATTAAACTCTCCGCAGAAAACATGACCTAAAGATAATTTTTGCGCTGAAATAAACAGACAAATCAGCATGATGGGGAAAAAACTTCCCCAGGGCAGCAAGCCATACAGCAAGACATCGATCCACGAGGTCCATTGAATGGTCTGCTCCGGCTCTACTTTCTGGAGCAAATCTTTGCGCACATAGCCCCGGAGGCCGTCACCGGTTTGAATCTCTGTCCATTTGCCATCTACATTATCTTGAAGAATTCGGACAAGTACGTTGGGTTCAAGGGTAACCGTCTGACTTTCAAAGGCATTTTTGGCAAACCGAAGTGCAGACTTGACATGAGCCGGTGCAAACAGCTCATCGTCGGAATGAACGACGGCAGCCTCAGGATCCGCGCTGATCACATCACTGCTGACTTTTCCAAGAACGATTTGAGGCAAATAACGCGCATGATTCGAATGATACCAGAAAAAGTATACAGCAGCTTTGAGTGAACCCTCTGCCGGCGGCACTTCCACGGATGCCTTGCCCGGCAATTTCTTCTGGAAACGCCACATCAAATAATTTTCAAAAGCACGTTTATCCGATTCATTCAAACTGAATATCGTTCCGGCATCAGTATTCAAATTTTCCATGGACTCGACGAGAACAAACGGCTTTTGAGAGACAGATGCGGTACGTTTTTCGACGACGCGCATCATCCCGATAATCTGCCGCTGACGACGTTCGATCGCGATGACACGGTCTTCATCGAGTGCGCGGTTAATTTCATCCAATGTCACGGGCATGCGACCTTCTAGAGCATAGCGGTAATGCGTCGCAAAATTCCCAAATACGGCCATGCTCAGCACAAATGAAACGTACAGTGGAAGCAAAAAATATTTGGTGCCAAGCGGCTTAAAAATACGCTTACGTCGCGGATGTTTCCAGAGCAATATTGCCGTCAGTATGCCTTCAAGCGCCAGGATGGCCAATGCAAAGAACCCACCGCTCAAAAACGACAAAAATAACGACACGCCAGATAAACTGAGCATCGCTCGATGCATGCGCCGAGTTTCCGCATAACAGGCCATCATAAAGAGCAAATTGGGCACGGAAACGGCAAAAATCAGCCAGATATCCCCATGGATCAGCTTGCCGGAAAGCACAAACATGGGCAATGTCATCAATACAATGGCCGAAATATAAGCCGCGCGACGTGTCGATGCCTGACGTACTGCCCAAAATGTCAGCAATACCAAGATAATGCCGATCAATGCGGACGGAAGTCGAACCCAAAATGCACCAGGATCCGGATAAAGATGCATGAGGGCAGCAAGCGACCAAAGCTGCAAACAAGGCTGTGCAATAAAAACACCTTCAACCGTAGGGGCCCAAAATGACGATTCCACAATGCTTGAATGCGCCATCTGCTGAGCTGCCAGCAATGTCGAAGTTTCCCACGGTTCCCAAAGGCCGACTTCAGCCTTTGAAATCATCGTCAAAAAAACTATCGATGCCAGGATGGTGACGATAAAAAAATCCAGGATTTGGCGCTTATTAAACATCTTCAGATTACACAGAATGGCTGTCCATAGAATGGCCGTCCTCCAATGACGGCATCCCTCTTCTTATTGACAAAACTTTTATCATACCACATCTTTCATAAAACATGGGATGTCATACAAAACCACAGCCTCACTCGAACCATAAAAAAAGCCGCCCCAACTCAGGGCGGCTATGATAAACGCAACAATCCTCTGACATCAATTTGACTTTGTCTGTGCTTGAAGCGCGAGTTCATTTTCCCCACCATTAACCTGCACCACAGGTGCGGCAGGATTCTGACCAGGAACATTCTTCATAAACTGCGTCACCGCTGCAATCAGCTCATCAAACTTGCCCTGGTTATAAACCACACTGATTTGCATATCCGATTTCTTACTTCCAAGCTTGATACCGCCAATAAATTTATCAAAACCGGACGCCTTAACATCCGCATCGCCGGCCGCATCCGACAATACTTTCTGAATCAATACCGAGGCCTGATTGGCTGATGTTTCGGACACCATCCCTACATTGCCTTGCACATTGAGACCTTTGCTGAAGTCAAAAGATGCATTGCCGCGCAAAATATCCCCAAAATTCAACACGCCAAGTCCGCCGGCTCGCATGTCCACAATCGGATCACCACGGCCAATGAATTTGCGTTCCTTATCCCCAAGCACAAAAGCAAACCATGCATCTTTGGTTTTATCAGCGCGCTTGAGTTCTTGATGAAGTTCAGGATTGCTAGGCCCCCCTTTATATCCTTTCTGATACGCATCGATCACCGCACGTACCTTACGTTCACTCCCCAGCACCAAAACATGACCAAGAATAGCAAGGCACTCATTTTCGCGTTTTGTCGCAAAATACTCCACGCCATTTTGCTGGCGCACATCCAACTTGGCAGAATGTGCGCCCAATATTGCCTTATATTGCATCAGAGTTTCACTCGTTTCCCACAAGATAATATGCTCTGAACGCTCAATATCCACCGGCATGCCGACAACAATACGCTTCAGAATATTTTCCATGACAATGCCGGACGAACGAATCGTCTCCAACGCAGCCTTTACGCCAGAATCTGTCACAAAAAAATCCATCAAATAGGTATAAATCCGACGCTGTACAAATTTAGGCACATCAATGCCACCCACGCCGATATAATCGCCTTCCAGCCAGGTCACTGTGTCGACAGGGGCCGACTCCTGTGCCCAAGCAGGCATCGCCGCCAGCCACAAAGATAACAAAATGCCGCCAAATAAGCCTCGTTTCATTGAAATATGCTCCTCAATCCAATCTTGAAGGCTGCGAATCCATATCTTAGGTCGAATCTTAGGTCGAAAACTCGACTTTCAATGGCTCACTTTACGCACAGTCTTTAAATTCATTCAAAAGAGATGCAAATTTTGAGCAAAAGAGATGCAAATTTTATTTTTTTCTCTGATTCGCGCGCTATGGCCGCACCACGGGCGGCCATACGCCGCGCGGCCGGCGCTATGACATACGCGCCGGCAATCTCCCCTTCGCTTCGCGCCCTGTTTCCTCGAATTTGCATCCAAACAGCGGCCAAAAACAGCAGCATTAAACACCATGCTATGGCGAGATTCCAAAGGAGCTCAGCCCCTTTGGTCGGGTCCGGAGTAAAGCCCCACGGCGTACGCAAAGTCACAAATCATTTACGAAGTGGTATGTTACGGGGACGAAAAATGGGGGA
>JAGBXG010000196.1 GCA_017629415.1 Pseudomonadota bacterium
GAATACACCAAAGTCGGCACCGTCTATACCACGCAACAGCTCAAAGCCACCGAAGGACAACCCTTGAAATTCGATTATCAACGCCCTGCAGCAGATATCTATAACATCGATATCAAACTCACTTTCGATGAAAATGCACCTACAGAATGCCGCAGCGATAATAACGAAACATCCCACGCCATCAAATGTGTGGAACCCATCAATTAATTTTTTTGCAGAACTTTTTTGTGGGGCTCTGCCCCACAAAAAAGCCCCGATGAGCTTCGGGGCAATACATAAGCAAATGATTTTATTCTGATATTAAATCTTCTGTTCTTCTCGGTGCAATCTTATGATTACCAAAATCATAGACCAAAATACCGTCTATGGACTTAAAAATTTGCCCTTGTTTAAGCGGCTGTGCAATACGCCAGACGAAATCATCAATATAAATTTTACCGTCATGGGGATCCGCTACAGGATACATGTGATAAGCCGCATTCCTGTCTGATTCAAGGACGACAGCCGGCCCCACACGCACGAGAACGCCCGTAAATGCCTGTGCACTCGGACCGCCTGTTGTAATATCTGCTGCCGTCAAATGTATGGGCGCAACCGACTGATTGCCAGATGACTGAATTGTCACCAATGCATGTTTTAAGCTCGGCATGCCTGTATTTCGCATGGGCCAAGCTTGAACCCAAACATCATCCCCCTCTTTGACCGCAGTACCGGATTCCACATAAATCCCCGTCCAATGCCTGTCATCTGCAACCGGTGTCTGCATAAAGAAACCATCACGTGTCACCGATGTCACACGCCCCAAAACGAGAACTTCCTCATTGACCTTGCAAGAAGCCTCAAGATTGGGACAAGCTTCCGTAATCTTTCGATTCACTTCAGCAATACTTACAGTCTTTGTCATAGGACAACGTGCATCCCCAGGATTGGCATCCGCCGGACAGGCGTCACAGACATCTCCATGCCCATCTCCATCCCTGTCCTTTTGATCAGCATTGGAGACTCGAGGGCAATTGTCATGTGCATTTTCAATATCATCACCATCATAATCTGTTTTTACGACCATTGGACACGCCTGATTGTTCGCCGCACACAGCGGATAAGCATCACAAATATCCCCCAAGCCATCGCCATCACCATCTCCCTGAACAGTTTCGGACGGACGTATCGGATTGAACATATCCGGACAATTGTCACTTACATCAGGAATGCCATCTCCATCACGATCTTCAGCACTCCCAGCCCCGGCATATCGTGTCGAAGTCATCGTATCCTCCGGCCGTACACGGGCCGGCACACAGGATGGTTCATCCTCAGGAATATCACAGAAAAACATCGGATAGGCCGCATGAGATGCCGCTTCAGCATACGTCATCTTCGCACCGGCAGACCCAAGATCTATCTTTTTAGCCACACCACAAACATCAATATCTTCACCAGAAGAAATTAAATGGGCATCACCATATATCAATTTACCTTCTAATGTTACTAACAATATATCTGAATTATTAGCTTCAATGATAGAACGATAAGGCGAAACTCCGTCTTTCTTTCGATAAACCACGAGATCTGCCAAATATCCTACACCAATCGCTCCCAATGTTTTATCTAAACCAAAGGCAACGGCATTATTCCATGTCGCCATCTGCCATAAATCTTCATCTGAAAAATAGTTTTGATAATAATTTTTATTGATTTCATCTGCACATGTCAGCTCTCGCAACATCGTCGCAGAACCAGAATATATCCAATCTGTCCCAAGACCAATATGAACCCCAAGCCTGTCAAATACCGGCACCTGAGCTGTATCTCCATATAAAGAAATATTAGATCGCGGCGACCAGACAAGCTTGACATCATTGCGCGCCATCTTTTCAATATATTCAGGTGTCGCCGCCATCCCATGAATGACGACAAGGTCCTCGGTAAATAAATTATAAGGACCTGCTCCGCTCAGACATTTCAATTCATTGACAGCTGCCTCGGAAATTCCTTCACCAAGATGCGGTCCAAACGGACAATCCGGCATATCCACAACCGTCCCATGATACAGATAATCACAATTATCCGTTTTCATCGTGCCGTCCGTATCCCCAAGCGGAAACGTCTGATACACACTTTTGACGCCATCAATTGTATCTACATCGATATTTCTTGCCAATCCATCGACTTTGCCAGAACCAAATATCGATGTCGTCCCCGACATTAATGAACGAATCTCAACGACTTCATTATGCTTCGTCCCAGGACCATTCAGCTTTGTATGACCATTCAGTCCCTTGCGCCACTCATGACGATGCATATAACGTTCATCCGCCCAAACTGCCGGCCTGTTATTCGAATAACTCAAATGCTCATGTCCATTGATAAATCCCGGACTGATGACCGAATCAGGACAAGTCACTACAGATGCATCCGTCATATCGGGGTCGCAGCCCACATAAACAATGCGCCCTTTTTCAATGACAACGCTGCCCCCCTCTATCACACTTTCAGGCGTTAAAATATCACCGCGAAGCACAAGTCGTTCTCCCGCGCCTGTCCGTTCACACGCCGTTTCAGCAGAAATCTCCAGTTTGCCGCACGCCACAGACGAATGCTTCACACATCGACCCTCAACAAGCTTCTCATCAATATTGCAAACCGGCGGCTCCAAATGTTCTGCTGCACCAGAAACTTGTCCGGAAATTTCCGTTGCAGCCTGCGGACTCTGTGTCTGACCGGCACATCCCATGACAACACCACACGACACACACAAGACAACCCAAGCCTTTTTTTTCATGTCACACCCAGCAGTCAGCAATAAAATGCAAAACAAAAGTTATTGGGAATACCCCAGCAAAGCCATCATCCGAGAAAGATGCTCCTCAGCCGTAAACCTCGATAATGCCACAACACGGTTCGCTTGCCCCATGACATCACATCGCTCACGATCCACAGACAACAACTCAAGCTGCTCATAAAGGCCGCCTGCATCGCCCACTTCGACAAAACAAACACCGCGATTATCTGTCTTAAAAATATCAGGAATGCCGCCCACGCGAGTCGTAATCACCGGCAAACTTTCAAACATAGCTTCTAAAATACACAACGGCTGTCCCTCGTAAGACGAAGGCAACACAAAAACATCTGCTTCACGATAAGCCTGATGCTTCTCTACGCCCTCAACAACACCTCTCACGATGACATTATCCAAATGATAATCGGCAATAAAAGCATCAATATCGACGTCCTGATCCGCAATCTTGGCACCACAAAATACAAATTGCCAATCCTTGCCAGCATCACGCGCCATCACAGCAGTTCGCAAAAGCGTCGAAAATCCTTTAGCTGTCAGCAAATTACTCAAAAAAAGTACGCAAAAACCCTCAGTCTTCTCGCGCTTTTCTTCAGTCATGGCGACAAAAGCCGGATCAATCCCATTATCGACAGCAAAAATACGGTCATCCGAAAGCAAACCTTCAAACATACTGCGCAAATCTTCACACAGCACAACAGCAGCCGAAAGCCGTGCCACCAAACGACGCTCAATCATCCGCAATGCCCCGGGAAGCATCTCAAATGCTTTCCTAAACCCCGAACCATGCACATGTCCAACACAGGGCTTGCCAAATACAGCAGCCGTTGCCATAAAAACCATGTCGCGAATCAGCGCCAGTTTCCCATGCCCCAACTGCAAATAAACCACCAAATCGCGATGCCGAAGGCATAAAACAATCAACTTGCCTTCCACTCGCGACAGATGAAGCAATCTGCGAATCATTCCCTCACCGCCAATCGGCTCGGACAAATCCAACTCTACATAATCGGCACCAGCTGCACGCAAACCATCGCGAAGCAAGCCTGCTGCCAAACTCTGGCCGCTTATCGGCGGCGGAAACGCGGCAATTAATGCTATCATTTGCCATTCAACCTGTCATGAAGTGCACGCCCAACCTTAAAAATCACACTGCGACGCTCCCCCACCTGTATTTTCTCGCCAGTCTGAGGATTCCTGCTCTGACGTGCCTTTGATACCTTCTGTGAAAATGTCCCAAAACCGCGCAATATCACCTTGTCACCCAAAATAAGCGCACGGCTCATATTCTCAAAAACCGCATCCACAATCAAACGCGCATGACGCTGCTGAAGATTAAATTTATCCGCCAACCGCTGTGTCAATTCCGACTTTGTCATTTTCACGCACCATTCCTAATACATCTGTGCGGCTTAACCGCACGTTCAACACACCTCCAAAAACGGCAATCACACACAAACACACACACCTAGCCGTCTATAACATTAAACTTTCAATGCACGAGCACCTTCATGATACGGATCATATTGAAGCGCCAACTTAATATGATGCGCAGCTTCCTCACGATGACCGCTCGATAACGCTTCCTCCGCCTTCTGCAACAAATCATCCGCCATCCGAATGCTCGTCGCACTCTTCATCCGATAATCATCAAGCCACTTTTTATAAGCATTCAGACTCATCCCACTCGGAACCCGATTCGCTTTAGAAACATCCAAATAAATCGCACCTCGTACAGGATGAGATAAAATCTGATAAGCTTCATTAAAAACTTGATAACAATCTCCAAGCTTCTCCGTCAGCTCATCCGAAAATCCTTCTTCATGCGCATCCGGATGCAAACTCCGAACAACAATATTATAAACTCTCCGAATCTGCTTACGCTCCGCATTCGTACGAAGATTAAAAAGACGATAAAGACTCCCAGACTCTGCCAATGACAAAAACTCTGAAATCAACTTCGAGGCTTGCTGAGGATCTGAAGCCGAAAGCGTCGCAAACGGAACCTCATCCGTCTCAGGCATCGCAGCTTCCTGCTCTGCCGCCTGATTCGGACGAACCACCTGACCAGGACGAACCACCTGACCAGGAAGAACCACCTGACCAGGACGAACCACCTGAGATGCCGAACGAACCGGACTCGGACGAGAAACACTCGACTGAACACCCGTTGGCGCCGCAAAAAATGCTCGCAAAGGCTCTACAACATCCGGCGTAATCGGAAGCTTCAATATCAAACCAGGACGCTGACCAAATCCCGTCTCCATCGCCTCCTTCTTCCCCATCAAACGCTCAACCGTACCCAAAAGCTTGATCTGCTTACCCGTCTCGCGAATCTCAAGATGAACAGACGCTTCCGTACCCTTCGGAAATCCCTCAAACGTCTCCACATACAACAGTTGCTTCGAAAGCTGAATACGATAAACTTCCATCGCCTGCTGATGCGTCTGAAATACACGTTTAAGTTCTAACATACCCCTAATCACTCCTCATGAGATAAAAAAACACAACCTAACCTCTCATTATATCAGGATTAGACTGTCCAAATAAATGAAAACTCATCATTAAATGCCAAATTTTTTGTCAACAGATCCTTTCTCATCTTCAAACACGCCTATGACGCCCTGCGGTCGTCATACGGCAATGCATAAAAAAAGCCGGCCAAAGGCCGGCTCATAAAGCAATTCAATGCTTACGAATATAAACTCGCGATGACATCCGCAAAACGCTTCTCAATCTCACGACGTTTGATCTTCAAAGCAGGTGTCAGCAAACCACTCTGAATGCTGAACTCTTCAAGCGTCACCGCAAACGCCTGCGGACGCTCATAACCACGGAAATCCGCACACATCGTCTGAATTTCTTTCTCTATCGCTCCGCGCATGTCAGCATGATTCTCAACTTCAACATTCGATGCATTTTCAAGACCATGTTTCGCACGGAAATCTGCAATAAATTCATCCGTCGGACGAATAATCACCACATTGTGCGGACGACCAGAACCAAAAACAACAGCTGTCCCAATAATGGTAGAATTGTTAATCTTCTCTTCCAATGCCGTAGGCACAACATATTTACCATTCAAAAGCTTATATTGCTCTTTGACACGGCCTGTAATCCATACACAACCATCGTCATCAATATAGCCCATATCTCCCGTATGAAGCCGACCCTGCTCGTCAATCATTTCTGCAGTCGCTTCCGGCGCATTGTGATAACACTTCATAATGCACTTGCTCGTAATCACAATTTCACCGCATTTATCGTCCGATTTATCCAGCGCATCATTGTCATGAAGAATTTCAATCTTCACACCCTCAAGCGGACGACCTACAGAACCCACATGACGCATCGCATAATTGTTCACCGCAACTACCGGAGAATGCTCAGTCATGCCGTAGCCTTCAAAAATCTGTACATTAAAATTCAAAAAGAAATTGGCCACTTCCGGTGACAAAGAAGCTCCACCGCTGATACAGAAACGCAAAGAATGACCAAACGCATCACGAACTTTCTGAGCAATCACCTTGTCCAGAACTTTATATTGAATCTTCTCGTTTAAGCTCAAAGTCCCTGCTGCCTTTTTCACAGCAAGCTTGACTGCACTCTCAAACATGGCGCGCTTTACAGCACTCCCAGAAACCTTGCGGTGAACCGTATCATAAATCGTGTTGAAAATCTTAGGCACAGAGACAAGAACCGTCGGATTCACTTCAACAAGATTCTGAGCAATCGTCCGCGTCGACTCCGCAAGACCAATCGCTGCACCCACACTCGGAAAAACATGAAGCTCCACCGTCTTGCCAAAAGCATGCGCCCACGGCAAAAATGCCAATGTACGATCCGTCTCCCCAATCATAAAACGTTGAGCCGTAATCTTACTGTTCAACGCCACAGCTTCATGCGTTAAAACGACCCCGCGAGGACGGCCTGTCGTGCCGCTCGTATAGATAATGTCGCAAATATCATCGTCGCAAAGTTCATCGCTGATATCTAAAAGCTCAGTTTCCTTTTCAATAATATTGCTTAAACGATTCGGATCGTCTGCACGATCTGTGCGCACAACATAAATCTTTTCTAAACTGTCGCACTCAAGACCTTCAATCTTCTCACGAATCGCATCCGTGCCAACCACTGCAAACTTCGGCTTCGAATCGCCAAAAATAAACTCCCAATCCTGAATTTTTTGCACTTCATACATCGGCACACAAACACCGCCCAAACCGTACGAAGCATACACTGTCAGCGCAAATTCCACAGAATTGTTGGCAATAATCGCAATCCTGTCGCCTTTCTGCATACCCGCCTTCTTCAGCGTGGCACGCAACTTGCGCATCATGACATCAAATTCAGCATAAGTTACCCACTCATATACGCCGTTCTTCTTAACACCAAAGAAATCACGTTCAGCAAAACGCTCAACGGCATCACGCATCAAAGTGGCAAGATTTGTAAATTTCAGTTCCTCAATATTTGTTACTTGTAAAGAATCCATATTCTCCCTTTTTTTCATGGTTCATTGTCTAAGATGAAATCTTTTTTACCAAAAGCTTCATCTAACAACCAAGTTTCACCTTGGCATCATGAATCACATCTACATCACCATACTTATCGACAAGCTGCTGTAACATCCGCTTGGCATCATCCATCAAGCAAGGCGAAGCATAAAAATCCACTTCCTGCAACGCATCAAGCACCTGAGTACGCTCACTATCAGGAATACCGGCTGGAGCCACAGACGGCATCGGAACGCTAGCCGTTGGCATACCAGACATCGACATTCCATCTTGAACAGGCGCTACGGGAACCGGTTCTCGTCTCTGCATCGACGGAGGAAGATTCGCTGTCGATGCCGCAGGCACACCCGCTGAGACTCTTCCAGCATAGCCAGATGCAGATGGCACAGATGAATGAATCCCAGACGGACCCGCCATAGGCCTCTGACCAATGCCAGCCGAAGGCACAGGCACCTGAGCCCTGGGGGTTGCTGTCATACCCTCACCCATCGGCATGGATTCCGCATGTACAGCAGGCACACGATTCACAGCTTGCAACGTCTGAGACACTGCACCCGGTGCCGCCTTCCAACCGGTTTGCGTCGGTGTCGAAGACATCAATGGCATACCACCGCCAGCTCCTCCATCCGCATTCTCCATCGGAGATACAGCCTTAAGTGCCTCACCCGGCGTACGGACCAAAAAGTCAAACACATCATCCAATTCGTCGCATACGGCAGACCCAAGATCAGATAAATCTCCATCCATATCATCAGATGCTGCCACAGAAGCCTGACCTTGTGCAGGAATATTGAATGACTGAACCATAGGTCCTGCCATATTGCCACCAGTCGGCACATGCGGCCTTCTCGTACCTGCAGGCGGCATCATCGGTGCCACAGCAGGCACGGCAGGAGCAGCCGGCGGCATCATCGCTGGAGATGCTGGCACTGCCGGCGGCATCATCGCTGGAGATGCCGGCACTGCCGAAGGAACAGATGGAACAGCACCCGACACCATACGTCTCGGCGGCATCGGAGCTGCTGAAGGACGCGCTGGAGGAACAGCCGCAATACCAGGCACAGAAGCACGGGGGACAGCCTGAGGATAAGAAGGCGCATGCATGTTCCCCATTGCATTACTCGGTACCCCGGGAACAGACTCAGGAATATCCATGGTACGACGTGTTCCACGACTCACCGGAGGCAAACCCGCCGCAGACGGACGAGGCACCGGAGGAGGCGGGGCAGACGGACGAGGCGGCATCACACCCGCCGCAGGTACCGCTGGTCGCTGAGAGGTACAGGCCGATGCCGGAATCGATGCTCCAGGAACAGCAGGACGCTGAGCCGTACTGCCAGATGCAGGAACAGCACTCATACCCGCCACCGACATCCGCTGACCAGATACGGAAGGACGACCCATCTCAGGCGGACTCATCCCATACTTCTGAGGCTCAAAGCCAAATACAAGCATTAAATTAAAGTTTTCCCAAGCGCGAGGCGTACAACGCTCCGCTTTGAGAATATGCATCACTGCCTCATCCGGATCATTCTCATAAACAGCCTTGGCAAGCTTGCGCTCCACCTGAGCCATCGCCACATTATCGCCCTTATTCTCATAAAGCTGAGACATCAGACGCAATGCCGGCATGTGCTGCTCATTACAATCTACAATCTGATGACAAATCGCAAGAACCTCATCAATATTCCCTTGACGATAAGCTTCCATCGCCTGCGAGAATTTCATCGAAAGCATACGCTCCATCTCGCTGGCTACGGCTGCCTGCTGAGCCGCAAGACGTGCTTCCTCTTTCTCACGCTCAATACCAGGACTCACCACATTCAGCGCGCTCTCACTTAAAAGCGGAGGCTCATCACCCAATGCCATACAAGCATCCGGATCATTCGGAGCTATCTTCTTCACACGCTGCCAAACAGATTCCGCCATGTCAGGTCGATCACCCAACTCTTCATAATAACGCGCAAGCGCCTTGAGCTCCTCTACCGCTTCCTTATAACGACGAAGCTTTAAATAACATGTCACAAAAAGTTCACGGACATCCGAAGAACGATCGGCAAACGATAACTCAGACATGATAACCACGGCTTCATTATAACGTTCCATCCGGATATAAATTTGTGCCAGCTCCTGAAGAACTTCTTCATCCTTCGGCTCAAGCTTCAAATAATCACGAGATGTCTGGATATAATCCACATAACGTTCCTTGCTCAAAAGCTGAGCAAGCGCAAGCTTGTACTGACGAACCGCACCGTCAATATCACCATCTTCCTTCAGCATCTTCGCATAACGTGTCCGCGTCTGAATGTTTTCACTGTCCACACGAACCATCGTCTGAAGAACTTTAGAATACGCACGACGATTATTCGACTGCTCACACCGTGCCAGGCTCTTCTCAAGCTGATTGACCGCCTCATGAGGCAAACCAAGCGCACTGTAAAGCTCAGCCATGCTCATCGCAATCTCATCATCTTCTGCAAGATATCTCTGCGCCTGCTTTAATACAGCAAGTGCCTTCTGATAGGCCCCCTGCTCGCGATAACACTGCGCTACCTTCTCGTATGTCCGACCCGCATCCTCATTATTCTTGCCGGTCTTCTCATAACATGACGCCAGCTGAAGCAATGTTCGGCTGTCATTTGGCTCCGCCTCGATAACCTTCAGATACTCTTTAATCGCCTTTTCGTACTGCGACTTATCTACAAATTTCTGCGCTGCTGCCAGCGCCTTATCTTTATCAAATGCCACGTTTCAGTCCTACGAATCTATATCATCATGCCCAATACCATCATGCCAATGCATATTTGGCACGGAAAAAATCAAACAGACCTTAGTATACAGAGTCAATCTTTTCGTCAAGAAATCTCTATACATTCATGACATTCCGCTCTTCACATGCCAATGAATAACCCAATCATACCAAGCTTAAATCCAGCCTCAAAAAATACATCACCTAAGGAATGTCTGAACAATTGCTTTTTACGTATGGGGGCCAAGCCCCCTACGCCGCTATTTGCAAGCAAATACGCGGCTACCCCCGATGCGGGGACGGCGCCCCGCAACGCCCCGCCCGAGTTTTCTTCAAATATGCCCTAACCGTTCTGTGCATTACGGCGAAGCTCGGCAATCGCACAACCATAATCCGCATGCGAAAATACCCCAGAACCCGAAACAAAAATATTGGCACCAGCCTGAGCCGCACGCGACACAGTATCCGCTTTAATACCGCCATCCACCTGAATCGGAAGCTCGGGGTATTGAGCACGAAGCGCAGCAATCTTGGCTGTACAGGCATCAATATAACTCTGTCCTCCAAATCCCGGATACACCGTCATAATCAGCACAAAATCGACCAGCTCCATCACATATTCCAGCACATCAATCGGCGTATGCGGATTCAAAGCCACACCTGCCGTACACCCCAGCGCATGAATGTTCTGCAGTGTGCGGTGCAAATGCGTACAAGCCTCCGCCTGAACTGTCAACGTATCGGCACCTGCCTTGGCAAACGCACCCAACAAAGAATCCGGCTCCACAATCATCAGATGCACATCAATCGGCATCTCGGTAATCTTGCGCAGCGAAGAAAGCACGGGTACGCCCACCGAAAGATTGGGCACAAAACGCCCATCCATCACATCGAAATGAAGCCAATCCGCGCCGCCGGCTTCCAGACGTTTCACTTCTTCACCTAGCCGTGTGAAATCCGCCGAAAGAAGACTCGGAGCAATCAAAGGCATGCGTTCTTTAGAAAATTTTATCATGGGGCAACCTCACTCAATGGCTTGGCGTATGCGGCAAAGCCGCATAGCCCAAGCCTGGCAGGCGTATTGGCCCAAAAGGCCAATAGCCGGCCCAAATGGAATGAAAAAATAGACTTGATGTCATGCGGTCAGGCCGCGACATCAAAAATATAGGACTTATGGCTTAAAATAACCCATAACCGACACAAAATATCAAATTCAAAGCCATCAAATCGAATCTGAAGGCACTGTTGCTACACCTTCAGAAGGTACTGGCTCATCAGGCGGCGGATATATCACATCCATTGCTATGCTGACATGCTGCGTCTGAGGCCGATAGGTGTCCATCAAAAGCTTCTCGTAACGTTCGACATCGTTTTCCCAAAAAATACGGCCGCGCTGCACTTTGTAACCTACCTTTCCGCGCTTCGTGATCCGAATCGTGCCCGACTCAAGCGTCGGATCTGTCGTGATCACTTCCTGATACGGAATTTCCTCGCTGACCTCCCGGCGGAACAGTACACGGCCAGTCTGAGGCATGTCCGAATAAAAACGCGCAATCAAAACATTGTCTTCCGTATGCACGCGAAGAACAACGGGACGTGCATGGGTATTCTTGATGCGAAGATCAAGCATCGGATAACTCACAACGGCATCCATACCGACCGGAATATAACTGGAGGGAAGCGAATGATTGTAACGCTCTTCAATACCAAGACCAGCCATAAGCGCTGCGGCATGCACTGTGGAAGAAACCTGGCATGCGCCGCCGCCCAAGCCTTCAACCATTTCCCCCTGCTCAATCACAGGCGCTTCCTTAAATCCGCGCTCCAAACTGCGTTCACCCACCCACGCATTGTACGACATCTCGGCCCCAGGCATCAGAAATACACCATCAAGCGCAGATGCCGCCAACTTCACATTTATCGTGCGATTCTTTTTGCGAGCAAATGTCGTATGGTACTGTCCAAGCAAAACGGTGGGTTCAAATGTACCAAGTGAAGACAAATCCGCCGAAAGTGCCGGTTGGGTATCGATGATGAGAGAAAATTGTGAAGCATCCTGAGATACCGCCGCAAAAAACGACTCCAGAGAAGCCAAAACATTGACTTTTCGCCCCGAAACACCAGGAATCACACGGTTCTGCGTGGCACTCCAGCGCCCTTCCACCGCTTCGATATCAATACGTTCAGCTGCCGCATCAATATAGGATTCAAATCGCGTCGGATAAAAAATACGAAGCAAACCGTCAGTATGCGTCAAAACTTGGGCACCATCCCGAATGGCAGCATCCAGACATCCGGCATGACGGGCGGCATCATCGGTCAACGTTACAACCCCAAGCATTTCAAGATCATAGCTGACTTCCATGGTGGGGTCATTAACAATCTGGATGGTGCGTGTCACACGATGCTTTTGACAGACTTCAGGAAGCGAAATTTCGGCAGACATCCGATTCTCGGGTACAGTTTTGCCATCCTCCGATGCTTCCGCCACCACTTTGTTATCGTCCTGCCCAACCTGGTCATCCGCTCTTGCTTCAGTCTGTTCTGACCGTTCAGACATCGCCAGAACAGACAAATCCCCCAATGGACTGCCGCCCAATTCAGGCGCAATCTCGCCGCTGCACCCCAAAGCAGCGGCACTCAGCGTAAACAGACAGAAACAACATAAAAAACGCATGATTTATTCTTCGTTTTCAGGTTCTTCCTCTTCTTCGATAATATCATCTTCCGGCATTTCATCATCGAGGATTTCTTCTTCTTCATCCATGCCATCGTCCTCATCCACAGAATCATCGACCGGGACAGACGTCAATTCGATATCATCATCATTTTCTTCTGAAACGGCAGCCACAGCCACCACATGCTCTTCGGGACC
>JAGBXG010000197.1 GCA_017629415.1 Pseudomonadota bacterium
AGCGAAGAAAGCCGCCGAAGCGAAGAAAGCCGCCGAAGCGAAGAAAGCCGCCGAAGCGAAGAAAGCCGCCGAAGCGAAGAAAGCCGCCGAAGCGAAGAAAAAGGCTGAAGCAGCAAAGAAAAAACAAGCGGGCAGCTGGAGCGTCGATTTCCTGTAAGGAAAGTTTGAGTGATACGGGATTGGGGCGTTGCGGGGCGGCAGCCCCGCTTTGGGGGTAGGCGCGTATTTGCTTGCAAATAGCGCCGTAGGGGGCTTAGCCCCCTTCCATAAAAAATGCATGATTTAGAAATCTACGAAATGAGAAACAGATCGTGTTATCATTGAAGTGAGAGCATTGTCAGAATGCTCTTAAGTTTGTTTTATTCTCTTATTGAAAACGGGTTTTCCTGATCATGGCTAGGATTCTGCT
This sequence comes from Pseudomonadota bacterium, assembly GCA_017629415.1. The sequence goes on from JAGBXG010000197.1 coordinate 410, forward strand.
TGTTGAAGATGAAGTCAATGTTCTCAAGATGACTCAGATGATGTTGTCACGAGATGGTCATGATGTGACAGGATATGAAAGCGGTCAGGCCGCTATAGAACGCGTCAAACGTGATGGTGCAGCTGGGCATGGGCTGGAATTTGATGTCGTTTTGACGGATTATCGGTTGAAAGATGCAACTGGACTTGATGTGCTTCGGGCTGTGAAAAGTGTAGATGCCAGTACTCAAGTATTGTTGGTGACGGCATATGCCACGACACAAACGGCGGTTGAAGCCATGCGTGATGGGGCTTTTGATTATATTGAAAAGCCTTTTAAGCGCGATGAACTGTTGGCGCTCATTCACAAAGCTGAAGCGCGCCGCACGATTACCCGCGAGAAGGTCGTTTATACGCATCAGAGTGAAGTGCCGAAAGTACTCCCGAATTTTGTGGGTGAATCCGCTGCGATGAAATCTGTGCTTGAACTCGTCACGCGCGTGGCACCGACTCGAGCGAATATTTTAATTACGGGAGAATCAGGCACAGGTAAGGAAGTGATCGCGCGAGCCGTGCATCGTTTAAGCGGTATGAGCGGACCGTTTGTTCCTGTGAACTGTGGTGCGATTCCAGAGACGTTGGTGGAAAGCGAGTTTTTTGGCTATGCCAAAGGCGCTTTTACGGGCGCGACAAGGGATAAGCCGGGATTTTTTCAGGCGGCAAAGGGCGGTTCACTGGTTTTGGATGAGATTGGAGAATTGCCGCTCTCGATGCAAGTGAAATTATTGCGCGCCATTCAGGAAAAGAAGGTTCAGCCGGTTGGCAGTCCGAATGAAGTGCCGGTTTCTGTCCGCATTATTGCAGCAACGAATCGTGACTTGCGCGCTGAGGTGGATGCGCATCGGTTTCGCGAAGACCTGTTTTTCCGTTTGAATGTCATTCAGGTGTGTCTTCCGCCTTTACGTGAACGCGTGGAAGAAATTCCAGCATTAATTCACCATTTTTTGCAAAAATTTAATGAGGAATTAGGGAAAACGATTTCTGGTGTGGCACCGGATGCTATGAATATCCTTATGTCTTATGATTATCGCGGAAATGTACGCGAGCTTGAGAATATTTTAGAGCATGCGGCAACATTAGAATTGAGCAATCAGATTACAGCTTCATCGTTGCCTGCCTATTTACATAACGGCATTCGCGATGGTCAGATTCATGTGCAGCCAACAGCGGTATCAGGTCAGCGACGAGCCGTGTCTCGTTCAAAACTTCAGCCTGTGAATGCTTACGACAGCAGTGATTTGCATGAAGCGGTAGCATTGCCGGATATCGATGTTGCCGAAGGCATTGAACTTGAGGGCATCGTTGAAGATTTAGAACGTTCCTTGATTGAAAAATCTTTAGCTCAGACAGACGGGAATAAAACCGAAGCCGCCAAATTGCTCGGTATCTCATTCCGCAGTTTGAGATATCGCCTCAAAAAATATGGCTATGAATAGTTCAACGCCTTTTTGGGGGGGCAAAGCACACGGCGTACGCAAAGTTTTTTGGGGGCTCCGCCCCAAAACCCGCCAAGGGGCTCAAGCCCCTTGGAACCCACCATAGATTTGACGTTTTTGTAAGTGAGCCGGGTACTAATCACTATCGTTTTTTGGAAAAATGGGGACCCGCTCCCCCATTTTTCGTCCCCGCAACATACCACTTCGTAAACGATTTGTGACTTTGCGTACGCC
>JAGBXG010000198.1 GCA_017629415.1 Pseudomonadota bacterium
CAAGTACCTGCGAATCATCATGGCAAGACACCACACAGCAAGACAACAAAGCGCTCAATACGACAAAAAATTTGCGATTCATCTGTTAACCTCTCTATCCAAACCTGAGAATACAACTTATTCACTTGAGCCCTATGCTATTTTATCACATGCCATCCCCATAGGGTATGTTTAGCGATGCGTATTTGCGCGCGAGCTATGTCGGCCTTCGGCCTCCATACGCCACGCGCTGCGCGTCTATGCGCTTGAACGCGCATACGCCGCGCAAATAGCAGCGCCGGGGTAGGCGCGTATGCCCTTGCGGCATAGCGCCGAAGGGGCCATGCCCCTATAACACACGCCAAATTTCTTTAAAGCTTGAGCCCCAAAACATGCCAAAAGGCTCAAGCCACTCGGAACTCACCCTGGATTTCATGTTTTAGCGTGGGACGAGCCGTTTTAATTCACTTCGACGGGACAGACATCGATCAGAGCCGGCACAGAAGTATTATCGTCTTCGATGCACTCATGAATCGTGCCATAATCGGAGGTTTCCGTAGAATCTGCCGGCAGCACATCGACTTCAAAAGCGATATTTTGCGGCAATTTAATGTCTGTCACGGTTTCACCGGTGGCGACGTTGATACCTGTGAAATCCCATTTCAAAGATACGGTTTTGGAACCACTCACGGGCACAGCTTCGGTCAGCACAGTTTCTCCCAAACGAATCGTGTCTTTATTTTCGCCATATTCGGGAATCGTAAAGACAACGACCATATTTTTGCCCATATCGACAGCACCGTCATTGCGCACAGTTGCGGTCAATGTCACGTGTGTCGGATACTCGGTATAATCGGCCGTCAAATCGCCGGCTCTAAAGTTCGGGGCATTAAAAATGCCGCCGGGCTGAACATTCTGACGATAGTTATTCAGTTTGGAATGCAGCCAGTTGGCCTGCTCGCGCTGCGGCACGGTACCATCTTCATTGATGTTGGAAACATGGTACGAATGCTGGTTCCAAATTCGGCGTGTGCGTACCCAGTTGTTCAGCGTATCGCGATAGACATTGACTTTGTCACCACATGAAATAATGATTTCAGTTTTGCCGTCATTATCGACATCGACAACGATGGGATATTCGGTTGTCGTGCCCGATGTGCATGGTGTTTCCCATAAAATATCGCCATCTTTGAATCCGTCTTTGTTATCATCTGTTCCCTTGCCAGGACCAGAGTAAACGCGGAGTTTGACTTCATCGCGATAAACGACTTCCGAAACGCCGTCACCATCGAAGTCAAAAACGGTGCTGCCTGTGCGTTCACTGGAGGCATCCTGTGACGGAGAAGCCCAAATGATATCGCCTTTCTGACCGTCAAATACGGTGTAATGAGTACGACCGGCCACAGCAATATCGCATTTACCATCGCCGTTAAAGTCGGCAATCGTCGGAGAACCGCCGCCACTCGTGGCATAAACAAGTTTAGACGGCGTACTGCCGGCACCTGGGAACTTGACATCCCACATCGACTGATAACTCCAGACGTCTTTGCCGTTGGCATCTTTATTTTTATAGACTTTCCACAAAATCACGCGGCCTTTGCCGACACCCACGATCTCAGGCACCAGTTCGCCAGGACGTGCAGGATCATTGGCATCATCTAAAATATCTGCCACACCGAGATAAAGTCTCGGACCGCTGTATGACGACGTATTATGCGGATCGGCCAAAAGGAGATTGCATTGATGATCATAAATGCCGTTGGCAATCATCTCCATCTTTCCATCTTGATCGAGATCAGCCACGGAGAACAATGTCGTATACCAGCCGTGATAAGGCTTGATTTCCGGCGAAAGAACACATGACCAGCCGTCTTTTTCCCAGTCACTCTTGCCGTTTAAAATACCATAGCGTGTGACGACATCGGGAGTGCCGTCGGCATCGACATCGGCAATGGTCGGATGAATATCTACACAATTATCATGCACTGCTGTTGTCGGTACTTTGGCGAATTTCTTCTGTTTCCAGGCATATCCCGTATCCGTCTTTTCAAGTACCAATGCATAAAGCCCTTGTTTGGCCGTGTTCGAGGTACGCCCCGAAAGCAAAACTTCGATCTGACCGTCATTATCGATATCGGCTGCGGCAAGGTCAGAGTCATAGTTGTAAATCGCCTCGGTAGATGTCGCCAAAATATTGCCAGTTGCACCATCCAATGCCACGACTTTTAACGAAGTCGGCTGAACGACAACATCGGGAATATCGTTTTCATTGACAACACCATCCCCATTGTCATCCGTCAAATTGACCGCAATCAAATTGTAATTGTTGCCAACCTTTGTAGACCATTTGGTCGTCGGCGCAAAAGTTGCCTTGGGCGGTATATAAACACAGACATTGGGATGTGACGCATCGATGCAGGAAAGAAGCGTCGGATCACAATATTCGTTAAATCCGCAAGAAAGATCATCTGTCAAAACACAATCGCCCTTGCGTTCCAAACATGCATTGAACAAACAGGCTTCTTTGCCATTTTCGCAGCAATATTCTTCGTTGGCACCGCAGCGCGTATGGGTTGCCGGGTCACAGGCAATCTTGCATGTGTTGTCTTCGCAGACATCGCCGACGGCACAGCAAACTTCGTTACAGCGTACACCGCCTTTGCAGTCTTCTTTGCAACGGCCGTCTTCACAAACTGTCCCGGGATTGCAGCATTGAGAAATCTGATAAACGGTGTCATCGCATCGCGTCTGTTCCTCACTGCAGACAGGCCGGCAGCTGTAAACCGGATCACAAACCCAACCCGATTGACAGCACATGCCTCCGCACGGTGCTGTTCCATCCCCACATGGCTTCGCACAGCGCTGCGTCTTTCCATCGCAAACTTCGCCTTCCTCACAACAGCTGTTGCCACACACCGTCGGACATGTCTCACATGTGCCATCCACACAGAGTTCCGTCGATTCACAAGCCGGATCACATGAATCATCGGGATCAACGCAGCTGCCTTTGAAACAGACTTGGTCATCCGTACATTTGGCACAAGGATCATCGGCTGCATAACAAACTTCGCGATTGCAAATTTGATCCGAATCACATCGTGCACAAGGCTCGTCATCGGCATAACAAGTACCGCCCACACATGTCTGACCTGTTTCACAATTGGATTTGGCACAGTCAGACTTCGCGTCATAGCACTTTTCGCCTACACAAACCTGACCATTACCGCATCGGGTACAAGGTGAATCTGCCGCATAACATTTATCATTCAAGCAGACTTCGGTTTCACTGCATTTGGCACAAGCCGAATCCGATGCATAACATTTGTCATTCAGACAAACTTCGGCTTCATCACATTGCGCACATGCCGAATCCGATGCATAACATTTGCCGCCCACACAAACTTCACCCACTACGCACACCGAACAGTCTGCATTGTCATAGCAGACGCCATTCGCTGAACACGTCTGCCCTTCAGGACACCCGCCGCAAACATCAAGTACCTGCGAATCATCATGGCAAGATACTGCACAGCAAGACAACAATGCGCTCAATACGACAAAAAATTTGCGGTTCATCCGTTAACCTCTCTATTTAAACAGCCCAAAACAATACAAAACACCCCGCCCGCCCAAGTATAACATATAGGTCCTATTTAAGGCATGTTTGGCGTGGTTTTTTGCTCGCCCTTTGGCGCGCTTTCTTCGTCAACTGCGACCTCACTATCGCCCTTCGGGCGGTCTCTCCCACAGGGAGAGAAACCTGATTCGCTTCGCTCATCAAAGCAAACTCAAGTGTTTGATTTGATGAGCGAAATCAAATCCACTCTGCGGCAAAAAACGTCAGCATTCACGAAGTGTTAAAACTTACCAAGGCGGAATGGGATACAGGGTTCCCATTTCGCCCCAAAAAGTTCAGCAACCAGTATCCGGCTAACTCCCGAAAACCGCCCCAAATTGCAGGTTCCAAGGGCTCA
>JAGBXG010000199.1 GCA_017629415.1 Pseudomonadota bacterium
ATGCCGTCAAGCCGGCATACGCCGCGCCAATAGCGCCGAAGGGGGCTTGGCCCCCTTCAAAAGCATTCACAAGATCTGGAGCTCATCCCATGCCATGAAAACCAACATGAAAACTCGCGTTTTGAGTTCCTATATTCCATTTCGAGACATGCCATTTCATTAAACTGCGGCCTTCAGCATGACCATCATCGATACCATACAAAATGCGCTGACAACGCGCACCCCGTGTCTTTCTTTTGAATATTATCCGCCCAAAAACCGCGATAAATGGCCGGAATTTTATGAAAAAATTGGGCGCATGAGCCGTTTAAACCCTAATTTTATTGATGTCACCTGGGGAACTGGCGATCCGACATCACTGGCAACACTTGAAATTTCTCGGAACATTCAGGCCAAGACGCATATTGACACGATGATGCATTTGACTTGCACACATCGCTCGAAATCTGAGCTCATGGCCATTCTTCGTCAAGTGCAGGAAGATACAGGCATCCGCAATATCATGGCGCTTCGCGGCAATCGCACACCTGATGCGCCTTGGACACCTCATGCAGAAGGTTTCAAAAATGCCGCCGAACTGATTGCCGGTATGCGTGCGCATTTTGGCGATACTTTCTGCATTTCAGCGGCGGCTTACCCCGAAGGACATCGCGAAGATGGCCTGCCGCCGTCGCCGGATTTCATTGGCACTGCCGAATATTTTGCTCAAATCGATCATTTGCGTGTTAAAGTTGATGCCGGCGCTGATTTTTTAGTCACCCAGCTTTGTTATGACCTTGAGCAGCTTTGCCGTTTCCGTGATGATTGTGCCAAAGCAGGTATTTTTTGCCCCATTGTGCCTGGCATCCTGCCGATTCACAGCTCGCAGACCTGGGATAAGATTGCGCATTTTTCGGCATCAATTCCAGCATCACTTGCCGCAAGATATGACGCCATTGACAAATCGGACGCTGCAGCTTTTGAAACTTTTGCCGCCAATCTTTTGCACGAACAAATCAGCTTCTTGCATGCCGAAGATTTTTGGGCTGTTCATCTTTATACTTTGAATTATGAAAAGCTCATTTCCAAAGCTTTAACATGGTAAAATAACGCATGGCAGATCAAATCTTGATTAAAGATCTTAAATTTTATGGTTTTCACGGCGTTTATCCTGAAGAACAGGTAGTCGGCACAACATTCCGATTAGATATCACAGCGGATATGGATGCCAATCTTGCAGGCTTTCACACGGATAAGCTCGAAGATACACTGAATTATGAGCTGATTGTTGAACACGCACTGCGGATTGGCACGACTCAAAAATTTAAGCTGATTGAACGCCTTGCACAAGTTTTGGCCGAAGAAATTTTACATTTGTTTGCCGAAATTTCTCGCGTGGAAATTACTGTATACAAATCTGTCACGCGTTTGACGCCCGAACCGCAATGGATAGGCATCAAGCGTGAGCTTTGCCGCACGCGCTAGTCAGCCAGGTATATATTTCAAGTTTATGTCATGGTGCTGCTACTCTGTACGCAGATGTAGCAGTTTTTATATGTTTATTCGATGCCGGGTAGGGTTTTATGGCGATGCGTTTCAAACATCGTTATGTCGTTCTTTTTTCATGCTTTTGATACTCAAAAAATTCGACAAAAAATTGGTTTGTGAGAGACTAGGCATAGTAGCGTGAACTTCCTTCATGTTTTCACGGGAGATAATGATGGCTAAAGGTAAGTTATTATTAGGTTTAGATATTGGCTCAAGTGCTGCGAAGCTTTGTCTTTTGAAAGAGGTTCGGGGCAAATACTCCATTGAAGTGGTGGATCGCGAGGTGTTGCCTCAAGATGCGATTGTAGACGGTGCAATTCTGGATCGTACGGGTGTCGCCAATGCATTGAGAAATCTGATTCGCCGCTGCAAGCTTAAACAAAAGCAATGTGCCATTGCGATTGCAGGGTACAGCGTGATTGTCAAACGTCTTCGACTTTCGAACATGACAGATGACGAACTTGCAGAAAATATCAAATGGGAGGTTGAACAGCATATTCCTTATGAGTCTAAGGATGTTGTTTATGACACCGTTGTTTTGGGCCGCAATCCAGCTCAAAACTCGATGGATATTCTGCTTGTGGCCAGTAAGCGCGAAGTTGTTCAAGACTATATTGGGGTCTGTAAAGATGCTGGTTTTGATGTCAAAATTGTGGATGTTGCCAGCTTTGCGCTTCAGAACATGGTTGAAACCGTTTATGGCGAAGCACGTCCTGATGAATGTATTGGTGTCATCAATATCGGTGCATCTGTGACATCCATGACAATGATGACGGACGGTGTTACCAGTTTTACGCGTGATATTACAATCGGCGGAAACCAAATTACAGAAGAGATTCAGAAAAAGCTTGGTATCAATCGAGATGAGGCTGAAAACTTCAAGACTGGCAATTTAGGTGACGGTCATGCCGTGATTCCTCGTGAAGTTGAGGAAATTACGGAACAGGTCAGTCAAAAGATAGCTGATGAAATCAAACGTTCTTTGATGTTTTTCTATGAAACATCAGGTCGTGAACGCGTTGACAAGCTGATTCTATGCGGCGGCGTTGTCAAGAACAGTACAACGTTTCGCATTTTAGAGAAAGTTATTGGTGAAAGCATTCAGGTGGCCAATCCCTTTGAACACATGGGTTTCAACTATAAGATGTATTCGCCTCAGAGATTGAACGATTTAGCCCTTGAATCGGCGATTTCACTAGGCTTGGCACTTCGGCGCGATGTCGAATAGGCATTCTGTGCAAGAGGAGTTTATATGATAATACGCATCAATTTGCATCCGGCCAAAAAGCCGAAGACCAAATCCAATCCGGGAACGATATTTTTATTGTTCGGAATTCTGATTGCAGCAGGAATCTTAGGCGCATTTTGGGTTGTAGGAGAGAATATCAAGGCTGACGAAAGAAAAGTTAAAGGTGAAATTCAAAAAGTTGAAGCCAGCATGAGCGAAATCAAAAGCCGTATTTCTGACTTAACATCTATTAAACAGAAAATTGATGAGCTTAATAATCGACAGTTGATATTGGCGCGTTTGACAAGTATTCGCCAAGGTCCTCAGTTTGTATTGAACGAGTTTTCCCATATTATGACGAACCCTCGCGATGTCATTGCGCGTAAGGAAGCCACAGAACAAGGTTGGCTTTTAGCTTGGGAACCCGAAAATGTAATCATTGAAACATTCAAAGATGTGGGTAACAGCCAAATCGAAATTACTGGTACTGCCCGAACCATGGACGATGTCCAAGAATTTTGGACACGCATGAAAACAAGCAAACAACTCCGCAATATTCGTCTACTGGAAATCTCAGACAAAAAAGATTCGATATCTGGGGACACAGTTCAAGACTTTACATTCCGTCTAGATGCCAATTTCAACTATCAGACGCGTGAAGGCCGTGAACTTGTTGATAAATTATTAAGTGACGACAGTTCTTTCGATGAACCCGAAAATGCAGAATCCCAACCTGCACCTAAACAATAAAGGGGGGAATCATGGCAAATACATCAAACAAATCTCAAAGTACACCGCCGCAGGTTCTCATTGGATTTGCCCTCATTATTATAGTTGGTGCTATCCTCGCGGGATATTTTGTTATCTATGAACCAGCAATGGATAAGCTAACAAAAGCTGAGCGTTTGTTGGTCCAAAAAAATGCTGAGCTTGAAGACCTACAAGTTCAAGAGTCTGAATACGTTGAAGTTAAAAAAGAAAATGAACGTCTAGAAGCACGACTTGGCGTTTTGCAGGCTAAAATCCCCTCCACAACGGATGAGCTTAATGTATTTTTAGGAAGCATCAACCAACGTGCTCGCTCTTCACGTGTTTCAAAATGGACTTTGTTTAAGCAGGAAAATAACATCTCTAAAGGAGAATTTTCTGCGATTCCTATTCGTATGGAATTTGAAGCCACGTATGAAGCAACACTACAGTTCTTCTGGGAACTTGCAAATATGGGAGATGGTCTAAAAGTCAGCAATAGAGAACCTCTGATTAATATTCATGACGTAAATATTGAAAGGATGACTCCTAAAAAAGACTCTACTGCGACCATGCTAAAAGTGATTTGTGTAGCAGAAACTTATCTTTATACAGGAAACACCTCAGCCCCCAATACCAAAGGTAAAAAATAAACCGATACGACAGGAGCAGAGATATGAAAAAACACCTCACGAATGCAGTGTTGCTGTCACTGTGCGTCGTATTGGGCGGCGGGACACTTGTTGGCTGCACGCCTAGAACTGATGTCCAAGTGACAAAAGTTAAAAAAACCAGCGATCTTAAAGCCAAACGTACTAATTATGACAGAACCCAATTTGAAATGTCCCAAGACAATTGGAAACCCATTCAAGTTTCTGAGCAAACTCCCAGTTCTCGCAATCCTTTTCGTGGATTCAGTGACACTATACTGGCAGAAGCGCTTTTACGTGAATCTATCAACACAGAAGGAAGTGATTTACAATTACCAGAACAGCTCTACGGCACCAAAGATTATCGCGTTGTCGGCGTGATTACAGGAACTGCAGATCCTAAAGTCTACGTTGTCGACCCTGCAGGCAATCGCTTTATTCTACGGCGCGGCTCCCTTATCGGTAATAACAACGGCAGTATTTCTAGCATCCGTCGCGATGGTATTGAAGTTTATGAACGTGTCGCCGAAAAAGGACAATATATTGAACTGCCTCTTTACGAAGAGATTGACACCGAGAAAAAGAAGATTCAGCTCAGTCTGAAATAGATATAAAGCTCAAGGAGATGATCATGAAACGAGGATCAAAAACAGCAAAACGCGTGGCCATATTGACAACAGCGTTTTGTATTTGCAGCTCTGTCGCGTGGGATTCGTCATCATCACGCAACGATAACAGCGTCACGAGTCTTAATTACTCGCAGGAGAATACCCGAACATTGGTGGAAATCGGTGTGCAAACCGATCCGACTTTTTCTGTTTATACCCTGAAAAATCCAGAACGCGTTGTCGTCGAGATTTTGGACTGTGATTCCAGCGCACGCATTTCCCCAGTCCAAGTCCGTAACGGTATCATCGATACCGCTGCTGTAAGCGTCTCACAGGATAGCAATTACAGTACCTGCCGCGTCATCCTAGGTTTAGAAAAAGAAACAACATACGCTGTGGATTCATCTAAAACCCATATCACAGTAGCTGTTGACGGAAAACCTGATATGACTGCTACTGCATTAGCAAGTTTAAAGCAGTCACAAGAAGAAGCACTCGCTTCCGCTCAAAGTATGGTTGAACGTGAACAAGCCGCCGCTCGTCAAGCTCGCGCGGAAGCTGAAGCCGTACGTCAAGAAGCACTGCTCACCGCTGAACGTGAACAAGCCGCCGCTCGTCAAGCTCGCGCAGAAGCTGAAGCCGCACGTCAAGAAGCACTACTCGCCGCTGAACGCGAACAAATCGCGACAGAAAAAGCTCGCGCGGAAGCTTCTGCTGCTCGTGAAGAAGCACGTACAGCTTTAGAACGTGAAAAAGCTGCGCTGGCACAACTTGAACATGCTTATGCAGAAGCTCAGAAACGTGTCAATGAAGTCGAAGCTCAACGTGATGCTGCTCAGCTCAGCGCTTCACAATCAGAATCTGACATGAGCGCTGCGCTTGAAGCCGCACAAGCTGAACTGCTCAAAGCACAAAATAACGTTGCCGCTCTCGAACTTGCACGCAACGAAGCTGTATCACGCGCCCAAGCCGCTGAATCCCAACGGGATATGGCTCAGGCTCAAGCCCGTGAAAGCTTGCTGCGCGAACAACAAGCTATTGAAAAACTTCAGAAAGAACAAGAAATCGCAACGCAACAAGCTGCTCAAATGGCACAAATGAACAGCCAAATGATTGCATCTCAAGCCGAAAAAGATGCGCTTCTGGCTGACTTGAATGCCCAGACTTCTCGAGCACAAATGCTTTCTGCGCGTGCTGAAAAAGCTCAACAAGAAGCTCAACGTCTGGTTGAAGAAACCAAACGCAATGAAGCTATGCGCGTGACAGAAGCTGAAAACCGTGTTGCACAAGCCGAATCTCGCGTTGCACAAGCCGAATCTCGCGTTGC
>JAGBXG010000200.1 GCA_017629415.1 Pseudomonadota bacterium
GGCTCGAGTTCAAACGCCAACTTGAGGAAGAATTTCAGCGGCGACGTTTGGCAACGTTAGCAGAAGCGGAAGCGCTCAGACAGGCACCGCCGACCGACAGAACCCCGGGAGAGGTTGTCGGCGAGATTTGCCGGATTCTGCAAAAACCGATTCTGACGGCGGGCGCGGCCAGCGCATACCATGCCAACCTTGATGGACTGGACAAGGCGGCAGGCATCGACCGGGAGGCGGACGCCATCGAGGCCGAGGCCGTGACATTCACGGCATGGCCATCGACACCGACGGACGAAGGGGGCGACCATGCCGACGATTGACATCAGACAGACGGTCGGCGGCGGCTATGATGAGTTCTGGACTTTTCGGGGGCGTTACCGCGTATGCAAAGGCGGACGAGGGAGCAAGAAAAGCACAACAACGGCATTATGGATCATTTATGAAATGATGCGATTCTGGGCACAGTACAAGCTTAAACCGTGTGTTTTGGTTTTACGCCGTTTTGCCGATACAAACCGAGATTCAACATTTGCGCAGTTACTTTGGGCCATCGACAAGCTCGGCGTGGGGCATTTATGGAAATCGACAAAGAGTCCGCTAGAACTCACCTATACGCCGAGCGGCCAGAAGATCCTTTTCAGAGGTTTGGACAAACCACAGTCAATCAACTCGATTGTGGTCAAAGACGGCGTGATTTGCTGGACATGGTTTGAAGAAGCATTTCAAATTGCTGACGAAGACGCATTTAATAAAATTGATTTGAGCATCCGAGGCGAAGTGCCCCCGCCGCTGTTCAAAATGCACACATTGACGTTGAATCCGTGGTCAGACAAATGCTGGATCAAGGGGCGGTTTTATGATGCTGTATCTTCGGAAGTTTTGGCCATCACACGCAATTATGATGTGAATGAGTTTTTGAGTGATGACGACCGCGCCATATTTGAACGCATGAGAATTGAAAACCCGCGCCGTTATGCCATCGAAGGACGAGGGGAATGGGGAATCAGCGAAGGCTTGATATTTGAACGTTGGCACGTGGAAAACTTCAGGCCTGAAATTGTGGCACGTGAGATCGACAAAGCCACCATGCGCCCTAAATACCGCGCCAGATTTGGGCTTGATTTCGGGTTCAGCAACGACCCGACGGCTTTTATTTATTTGTTAGTCGATGAAAAACAACGGCGTATTTACGTTTGTGGCGAAATTTATGAACGCGGTCTTTTGCTGGACACATTGGCGCGACAGCTTATCGAAGCCGGATGCCAGAGGGCCGAAATTGTCGCAGATAGTGCAAGCCCACAAATGATCGCCGAACTCAGAGCCAGAGGCATCAGCAATATTAAGCCATCCAAAAAAGGCGCGGGAAGTATTGAGGCAGGGATTAAACGGCTGCAGGATTATGAAATCATCATCAATGAGAGCTGTCCCAATACCATCATCGAATTTTCAAATTACGCCTGGAAGAAAGATGCCGCAGGACAGATTCAGGCAAAACCCATGGATGAATACAATCACGCGATTGACGCGATGAGATACGCCACAGAAGGCATCAGTCAACAGACATTTTCATGGTAAGGGGGAAACATGAGCAAACATTTGATAACACGCGAACTTATCGACAAGCCGATTGATACCATTCACCCGTACAACCGCAACCCGCGAAAAAATGACAAAGCCGTTGAACCGCTCGCCAGGAGTATCACCGCAAACGGATTCAATGCACCCATCGTCATTGATGAAAACGGCGTGATATTGGCCGGCCATACACGATTGAAAGCCGCAAAGAAACTGGGCTTGAAGGCCGTCCCATGTATTGTGATTCATGGATTAAGTGAGCATCAAAAAAAGGCTTATCGCATTGCTGATAACAAAATCAACGAGCTGGCAAAGTGGGATTTTGACGAACTGGACGCCGAACTTGGCGACATCGACTGGGGCGAGCTCGAAACGGAGGCCGGAAATATGGACTGGGGCGAACTCGCAGACGGCGACATCGACTGGCCGGAAGACATGAGCTGGGACATAAAAACATTGGGATTTACCGAACACGAGGCCGCCGGAATGCAGATGGACGCAGAAGTAGGCGCAATGCTCGACAGATTTGAATTCACAAGCCCGGTCAGAGACCGAGACCAACAGCGCGAGGAGGCCGAAAAAACAGAAGATGAAAACGACACCGCCGAAGAAACGTCGGAAGACACAGACCACGTCATATTTATTGCAAAAGGCAAATGGAAGACTCCGAAAATCAGAATTTAGTTCAATATGCACATTGACAAAATTTTTACAATAATAA
>JAGBXG010000201.1 GCA_017629415.1 Pseudomonadota bacterium
GAAGATGCTTGTTATGAAGGATGTAATGATGCAGGAAATGGTTGCGCTGAATAAGTTGTTTGCGCACTTTCTTCGTCAGCTTTGACCTCACCCCATGCCGCTTCGCGGCCGCCCTCTCCCAACAGGAGAGGGCTGATTGATTCGCTACGCTCATCACAGCAAACTCAATATTGCATCCATTCTGCGGCAAAAAACAGCAGATTAACCAACGAAAACCGCCCATGATTGCGGGATTCCAAAGGGGCTTGAGCCCCTTTGGCAGGATTCCAAAGGGCAGCGCCCTTTGGTGGGGTCCGGGGCAAAGCCCCTTTTTGCTCGACAGAATGGCGCACTTTCTTCGTCAGCTTCGTCATTCCAGTCGGTCACGTGCGCTAGCACGCTCCCTCCTTTCATGCCTTGCTTCCTCGAATTTGCATCCATTCTGCGGCAAAAAACAGTCGCATTCACGAACGCATTAAGCCCCCTTACTCCATCTCGCCAGCGACATTCCAGCGCAGATATTCGTGTCTTTCGGTGCGATCCTGGTATGTTGCGCAAGCGTGCATGAGTTTGACCAATGCGGCTTCCATGCGCATTTCTCCGCCACTGATGGCGCCTGCATCGAGCAAAACCTGGCTATTTTCGTACAATGGCAGGTCTATTTTACCGACTGAAGCATTGGCGACTAAAACATCGATACCTTGTGCGGTAGCTTTGGCCACAAAGGGCGCGATTTCGCTGTCGGCACATGGCACAGTACCCACACCAAACGGAATCAGCACGATTCCATCGAGTGCATTTTCGCTATCGAGCAAACGGGCAAACGTTCTGGCATGCATCCCAGGCGTGACATGCAGCACAATGACATTGGCATCGAATTTGGAACGGCATCTGAACGGCGCTGTCGGATGGCGCACGTGCTTCCCGATGGTAATATCCACACCAAGTTTAGCCAAAGGTTCGCAACCGGGCGTATCAAAAGCATGATAAGCGCGAGTATTCACTTTGCATGAACGGCATCCGCGCAGCAATACGCCATCAAAGCAAATGCTCACTTCGGGAATATTCAAAGTACTGACTTCAATGGCATCGGCAAGATTTCGGCGCGCATCATTTCTTAAAGCCCCAAGCGGCCGCTGTGCCCCCGTTAGAATAACGGGTTTATCGAGTCCTTCCAGTGCAAAAGCCAATGCCGATGCCGTATAAGGCATCGTATCTGTCCCATGAATGACGATAAAGCCATCATACTGACTTCGATTGGACGCAATCAGCCGCGCCAAATCTGACCACTGTTTGGGGCCAATATCTGACGAATCAAGATTACATAAAAGTGTGGAATCAATCTTCGCAAAGCCGACATACTCAGGCAGCTGTTCGACAAGTGCCGTCACATAATGACCGGGTTCCAAATGTTGATCGCCTTCCATTCCAATGGTGCCGCCAGTATGAATGAGCAAGATTTTTTGCATATTGAAGTTTCCTTTAAAAGCTCAAGTATGCCACGCGGGGCGTTGCGGGGTGTCCCCGCAAAGGGGGTAGGCGTGTATGGGCGCGGCTATGTCGGCCTGACGGCCTCCATAAGCCTTGCAGGCGCGGCTATATCTGCCTGACGGCCTCCATACGCCGCGCCCATAGCGCCGCAGGGGGCTTGCCCCCTTCCAACACCCCCAAAACCTCATATCTTAAACCGTTGGCCATAAAATGTGGCCCATAACCACATCAATATTTTGTGTTTTTGTATAAACTGCGCCAATTTAAAAGCGAATATTTAGGCTTTGCGCGAACGGCCGTTGTTTGAACGGAAGCCTTGGAGGCAGGGAATGCGTTACGAACAGACAATTTGGGTAGTAGGATGTGAGCCAGGTGCAGAACAAATTCTGCTGACGGCTTTAAATAAAGCAGGTTTTAACACCAAAAGTGCAAAATATACCGACACAGTTTGCGCTGACCAATCCCCCGCCTGTGTTCTCATCCATTTCGAAAACGCGGATACCGAACGAGCACTCCGGTTTATGGCTCAACCCGGCCTGCTTCGCGCCAGACGCGTCATCATTATTGATCCCAACGATCCCAAAGCGCGTCAGTTTTGCGCCGATGCCGATATCGATGATATGATTTTGAAACCCATACATCTGCGCGAAATGATAACGCGGCTCTCCTTTGACCTCGAACGTGAACAGACGGCATTAAAACGTGAAATGACGCTTTCGGATGCTCAAGGGTTGGTTCAAAAAGTACAGACTTTATCCGATTCCGCATTTTCCGGAGTCTTGGTGCTTGAAGGACACAACCGTGAAGCCAAAATCTATTTTGAACATGGCGCTGTCGTTGGGGTACAGTTTGGCAAGAAAACCCAAAAATCAGCAGCCGGCGCCTTGTGGCGAATCTTTCCTGCCGCACATCGCGCTGTCGCCGGCGTCGCCATGCCGCCATCGCTGGCCTTGGTACCGTTTACTGTGAATATCGAACAATTTAATCTTCAAATCAGTAAAACGGCTGCCTTTTTTAACGACAATTTCTTAGATACCTCCGGTCTTTCCAGCATTTTTCGCGTCAACGGTGCCATCTATGACCAACGTTATGATTCCCTGCCCCATCAGGTCAGACGCATTTTGCAGTTGTTTGACGGCATACGAAGCCTGGAATCGCTGTTCGATGTCCTGGAATTGGATGAAATTTTACTCATCCAAATTATCCGCCGCCTGATTGACGAAAACTTAATTGTCGAATGCCAGCTGCAAGAAAATACAGGCATCTCCTTCGATGACTGGATTTTGGGCACCCCGCAAACAAAGCCTAAACGTTCAACTCAATCCAATCCCATACAACCTTCTAAATCCCATACTTCTCAGCTCCGGGAAGATTTGGGCAGCGTGACCAAATACCTGGCTGAACTCAAAGCTTTGGAAGAACAACTGGCCGATAAACCCGAAGACCACGAAGTCACCAAAACAGCGAAACGTGAAATTACACGACGACAAGCAACCTCAGAAGTCTGCGTCCGCTCGCGTATTCACCGCGATCCCGCCAAAACGCGCCAGGGATTCAGCGAAGCCGAATTGCGTGATCTGCTGCATGAAATGCCAAAACCTTCGACAAAAGTAACAGAACCATTGCCTTTCGATCGCGAATTTGTCGAAAGACGCATGCAAAAAGCCGGCATTTCTGTCATCACCGCTGACACAAAAATTAAAGCCAACCGATATTACAGCGATGCATTCTTAAATCAGGAAGCCAAAGAAGACGAAGCCAAAGCTTTAAAACAACAAGAAGAAGACGAAGCACTCATCGAAATTTCTGTCGATACCACAGAATTAGAACTTGAAACGGCCGAAGCCGAATTAGACGCTGCACGCCAATGGTTTAAAGACGAACTGCGCACACGTTCCGGAGCTTTTAAAGCCCCTTCGGCAGAAGCCATTAAAGCCGCAGAAAAAGCCCAAAAAGAATCAGAAGAATCGACAACACTCGTTTCACCTTTAGCCGAAGAAAAGCAAAAAGCAGCTCGCGCTGACCGTACACGCTCGAAAAAAGCAACTTCAAATACAAAATCCCAATCATGGGCCATCGAACAATATCAACGCAGACACGGCAAAGAACTTTCCCCTGATGTCTGGAAAGCTCAAACGATGGCACGTCTCGATGCCGAAGCCGATGAGAAAAACCGCAAACTCACACGTCTGCTCACCATTGGACTGATCATTATTATCCTGTGTATCATCATCATTCTCGTTTCACGTGGCTGTAAAAGTGACTCAGGTCAAACACAAATACCGGCCGGTCATGCAAACACCGCCCAAACCATTGAATCACCACAAAACACAGTTCAAACAGCTGATACAGCCCCAATACCTAAAAAAACGACGATCGCTGCCTCTCCGACAGCTGCACTTCCCCAACCCGAAACCATCGCTGAAACTGCGGATAATCTTCCTGCCTCTGCCCATCATCCCCCAAAAGCAGCACAGCCGGAAAATATACAGCCAGCCAATGATCCCCAAGATTCTGGCAAACCTAAGTCAAAATCCCCTAAATCTGCACAAAGAACACAACAGAATGATCCTTCATCCGCTTTCTGGCCCGAAAAAAGAGACCGTTCTGTATCCAATCATCCCATCAAAAAATCATTTGATGCACAATTTCAAGCCGTGCATACAGCCATGAATGTCAAAGACTGGGATGGTGCAGAACGTCTACTTCAGCCGCTGCTCTCAGAATATCCCGACAAACCTATCGTCTTCATTGCTGCCGGCCGTATTGCCGCTCACCAAGGCAAAGCCTCACAAGCTGTCGAATATTTCGTCAAGGTTGAAAAAAGTCATGGCCAAAAAGCCGCATATTGGAAAGAACGCGCCAAACTTCATCGTCAAGCCGGCCAAATGACAGAAGCCAATGCCGCCCTGGATAAAGCCATTGAAATTGTTGGCCCCACTTCGCCCGAAGGACAAGCTTTAGCACGCCAAAAATCCCAAAGATACAACACGCCGTCGAAATAAAACCAATCCTTGACGACAGGATTCTTTTTCGCCCATAAATACAACGAAACAGTACCTGTCTAACCAATGAAAAACGTCAAATCCATTGTGGATTCCAAGGGGATCAGCCCCTTGGCGTGTTTAGGCAGAGCCCCCCAAAAGAAAGTTGCGTAAGCTTGAAGCTAGAGATATTGCGCTTGAACGAGATGATGGCCTGAAGACACAGGAATCAAAATCAGTAAACCATCTCCCGAAACTTTAAGTGACTGCACATCCACAGCCGCTTTATCGATCCATAAATCATGCAGTGTGCCTGCCTGCGTGCGTTTAGGCAATGCCACGGTGTACTGGAACGGAGCTTCCGGAAATTCAGCTTTGATATCTAACACTTTTGTTTGAGGATGAAAGGCATGAACAAGACGTGCCTGTTTCCTCAGCGTGTAATAATGCATAAAGTTTTTGGCAGAAGTAGTCCATATCTGGCTTTCACGTGCCTGCTGAATCAGCTTGAGCCATGTCTCATAAATGAGATAACTGGGCTGCGTAAACATGGTATCGGCATTAAATTGAACCACAACAGGCTGATGATAAAGATTTTCAGCCTCTTGAACATGCTTGAGCGAAAATTTAGCCGGTAATGTTTCTAAACCAGATTCATCATTAATCGCCGTCGGAAACTCATAAAGTGGCAAAGGCATGCCATTGCGTTCAATGGGCAAAAATGGAAATCCCGAACCAAAAAGATAACCCGCCTGCTCTGGTTCTGTCGGCGCATAAGAAAGATCGATCTGGCATTGTGCAGCTGCCAGTTTTCGAAATGCTAATGTATAGTCCCTTGTCCAAGCCGATGAAGCCATCTTACAAGTCGATACATTGGCTCCGATTTGCCGAGCTATCGTTTGCTTTTGGTTCACCATGTTGCGTTCTACAGCAACGGGCTGAAAAAATGGCGGCCCATAAGGTTCATAAATCTTGCCGGCATGAGGACGAAGGATGCTGACCCCCATATCAAATCCCGCCTGATACCATTGCCGCAATGCCGTCGAAGACACCACACCGGCTCGCGATAACCAAGTACTCTGAATTTCCTGCGATTGCTCATATTCTGCCATACGAAAAGCCTGTTCCTCAAGCCTGCCCGTATCATGAGCAATGATCAAAGCCGAACGCCGGGCATCGGGAAATGGCCACAACAACGGCATCGGCGAAACATGCAATGCAGACAACATGACATGGGTTTTGAGCAAATCTGCATAAGGCACTGTCGAACGACCAAGCTTTTCGTTCAAAATAAGATCCGAAGTCTTGGGCAATTCCTGCGTTTCAATCTGAAACTGATCTGCCGGTTTTCCCTGCTGAAGGGAAGTTATCGCCTGACCTAAATTGAATGCTAAAACAAAGACATGACCAGCACCATGTTGCCGACGATAATGGGCAATCGCACCATCTAGCTCCAGCAGAAGAGCATCACTTGGCAACGTCTCCGAATCAAGCGCATCCAAACGCAAAACTTGTGTATCAAGCGGTGTATTCAGCAATTGATCACGAAAAACACCGGATAAAGGTGAATTCGGAGCATCCGTCAAATGCTTAATCGTTGAACTGACTTTTGTGCGCCGTTTGATCCCCGTCATCGATGACCAAGCCGGCGTGGGCATTTCTACAATAAGATTGGCACCGCGTTGAACAGCCTGAGATATCAGCTGTATCTGCGTTTCATTTAACGTTTCAGCTGTCTTTTGCGGAACAACAATCAACTGAACCTGCAAGCTCGCACTGGACTGAATACCTGTCGTCAAAGCAATATTAAAAGCCCCGGCAACCTGAGAAAGCAAGTTATACCAACCAAAAGAAAAATCGATTTCGGCATACGTCTGAGCATGCGTATTCTCACTGGGCAAAATCAGCAAAATACCAGACTGCCCAAGCTGCTGCGGCATCACAGCTGCGGCCACATCATCATCGCTCGAAAACTTGATCGGAAAATGATGCAACAATACACCCACGGCAATGCACAAAAGAATGCCAAGAATGATGAAATCGATTTTAAAACGTTGAGAAAAACGGGCATTGAATCGCATGAAACACTCAAATCACAGCATCCGTCATTCGTAAATGACGTCAATGGCATTAAAACCTTTAGAAATAGGAATGATCATACGCTCAAACCCAAACAGAGAAACCTGTCTGCTCTGAATCGTATCGGAAAGCACAGAATCCTCACGAACACGCTGGACACCGCGTCTGGCCTCTGTAAAAGATTTTCCCTTGAGTTTGGCTGGAACCGTTACACTCATGCCTGTTTCAGGTGCCAACGTCTCAAGACGCAATACAGATACACGCTTGTTGTTGATCTGCATTTCAGAAACGCGAGTCTTTAATTCGGCATTAAATCGTGCCCTCGAAAACCTGAAATAATTCAGAATACTCGTTATCCAGTGCTTGTGCTTTGAGGCAAGTTCATAGGCTTCTTTCCAAGCCAAAAAAGCTTCTGCATTCGGCATTTCAACCAAATCAGATGGCGCAAATGAAACCCCAATCGCCTGATGATGAGATGTCTCACTGTTTTGCAAAAACGTGGCTAACATCTTCGCATCTTCTTCGGTCGTCAGCTCTGGAAAAATTACGGGAAACTCGAGAAGATTAAAAACCAAACCATTTGTATCAACAGGCATAAAAGGCATACCTGTACCAAATGCATATCCCGGCGCATCATACGGAGAACGATAAGATGCATCAGCCCTAAATCCCGCTGCCGAAAGCAAACCAAATGTTCGCGTATAATGGGAAAGCCATATCCCACCACGAGACTGAGAAGATAACAAAGGACGCTTTTCACCCATCTTCTCTTTCAAACTCTCGGCTTGTTCCTGAACATTGAGCTGACGCCAAACAGGAGAAAACACAAAAATTCCTATCGGTTCACGCGCACGAGATGCTTCCGAAGGTAAAATATCCACATGCAGCCCAAGCTCGGTATTGTACTGATGAACCTTATCTAAACCTTCATCACTCAACTGTAACGGCGATGATGCAAAAAACGTCGAAGTCGCTTTAAAAGTCGACTCATAATGCGGCATCCATAATGATGCATCACCTGCATAATTCTCACGATGAGAAACAATCAATGCACCATCCATGCCATCAAAAAATGGCCAAAATCCAACCACAGGCATGATATTGTCGAGCACTCCATACATCAAGAATCGCTCAATCATGTCTGCATGAGGCTGCTTCTGAGTGACATCAAAAGAAAGATCAGATGTCTCAATACGCGATGTATCACGAAGATTTCGAATGCCAAAATCATCCAAAGGACGCCCCTGCTGAAGCGCGGTTATCAGCATCCCATAATCGAAATCAACAGTAATGACATGCCCTGTCGCATACGGTTTAGAATAAACAACAGGCACGCCATCAATGGTCATCCAAGTCTGTGCATTTTCAAGCGGACCCGCAGAACCCATCAGCTCTGTCATGGCACTAAAGTTCAATCCTGACAGGGCTTCCAAATACTCACTGTCAAGACCGGTAGCATACGTCAAACTCTGAGCATCACGAATACCGCCTTTGCCATCCGCAGATCCCAAAGACCGTAACGCAACACCAGGCATTTCCATGATAACTGTGCCGCCGCGTTCCAAAAATGAACGAATCTTGGGAACCCAAGACTCTTGCTCAGAAACAGAACGTGTCAATATCACACAACGATAATCTTTCAGCTCAATGTCTTGAAACTCCTGAGCATTTACATGGCTGACAGGACCAATTTCTTGCTGAAGCGTATTCAGCCAACCATGAGAAAAAGACATTTCCCTAAAAGATTTCGGATGAGATTCCAATGCTTCGGTATCCACAACGATAAGAAAATCGCTCGTGGCATTTAAAGAAATCGGACTCCCACCAATAAACTGGGCTTCCGTTTTCCAGACAAATGGGTGAGCACAGAACCCTATCAAGAGGATAAAGATAACAATGCCTCCCCATAACCAAAGCCGCATTCGGCGATCTTTTTGGGCCTGATTTCTACGCGACACCCCAGTCCTCAAATCGTAATGCGGCTACAGCCTCGCACTTTACTCATAATCTTCACCCTGTCAGCCTGAGAAAGCGGTTCTTTCCCTTCATGAAGCGCCTTGTAAATGGCACATGCCTTGACCTTATCACCGCTAGATTCAGCCTTCTGAGCAGCCTTCAGCTTCGATAATGCAGCATCCGATGTGGCACTGGCAGACTTGCGAGCTGTCTTGGAAGATGGTTTGGCTGTCGATGACTTAGATGATGACTTTGACGAAGTCTTCTTGGAAACTGCTTTCTTTGGCGTCGTCGGTTTCTTGACTACTGTCGGCTCTGGCTTCGGCTCAGGTTCCTCTACGGCCGCTTCCGCATCCCCTGTTTCAGCTGGTTCAACTGGTTCAGCCGTTTCAGCCGTTTCAGCCGTTTCAGCTTCCTCACCAACATCCTCTGTATCATCCAAAACAAGAGTGTTTAGCACCGTGCCTATACCATCGATATAAACCACACCCATCAAACCACCTGTCATCAACCCATGTTTCATCTGAGGATAAATCACATCAACATGCTGAAGAATTTCGGCATAGTTCAATTCAGGTTCAGGCTCAGGAACCGGCTTTGCCGGCACTTCAACGGCTTGCTGCTCAGGAGAAACATCTTGCACTTCTTCATCATGAGAAAATAACGAAAAAATGACACAGATTAAAACGATGACAATACAGCAGCCAATAAAAAGACAAATGGCACCAAGAAATAATTTTTTACGATGCTCAATAAGCTCTACATCACTCAATTCCCCAAGATCATCGACCCTTGGTGCATGAACAATCGTCTTCTCTCCAGCACTGATCTGCGTATCTTGCTTTAAAGATAAAACTTGTGAAATCGCATACTCAACGGCAGAACCCACGGTACTTGCCACACCACTCTTGGCCGTTCGCATGACTTCGGAATCGTCAAGCATCGCAGGCATTTCCACAAGTGTACCGTCTTCCTCTACCTCATCATCCTGATAAGCACTGATCTCACAACAGGTCTCACCAGAAAGATCCTCACCCTGTTCAACATCACCTACGACAATCTTCGGCTTCACAAATGAACTGGGATCATTCATCACAAGCATCGCATCTTCAAGATCTGCAATCAGCTCAGATGCACTGCGATAGCGTTTCTCTACATCCTTCTCTAACGCCTTCATGCAAATCGCATCCAATCTAGGATGAACCTGCGTATCAATACGTGCCTTCGAAGGCGGCGTAGGATCCTGGGTCATAATAGATGCGGCCATATCTGCCATACTCGTGCCCGAAAACGGCAATTTGCATGTCAGCATGTAATACATAATACTGCCAAGACTGAATAAATCTGATGCAGGCGTCACCGCTCGACCAATGATCTGCTCAGGACTCATAAATGCAGGCGTACCACAAATATCACCCTCTTTCGTCAGACCTTCACCCTCAACATCCGCAATCTTCGCAATCCCAAAATCAAGAACCTTAACAATCTCTTGCTGATTCTCATTCACCACAACAATATTGGCAGGCTTAAGATCACGATGAATAATATTCGCCTGATGCGCCGCTCCAAGCGCACGCGCCGCCTGAAGCATAAATGAACATACACGCTCTTGCTTCAACGGAAACTCTTTCGGAATCAAAACCGCAAGCTCAGTGCCGTTCAAACATTCCATCGCAATATAAGGCGCATTCAAATGCGTACGACCAAAATGAAATATCCTGATAATATTCGGATGCTCCAAACTGCTCGCCGCTTGCGCCTCACGCTGAAAACGCGTCATCAATACGCGATCTGAAAGATGATCATGACGTAAAACCTTCAATGCCACAAAATTATTAAATGCACGGTTATACGCCTTATAAACAATACCCATGCTGCCAGTCCCTAAAATAGACTGAACCTCAAAAGTATTCTCTATCACCTGACCTAAATAAGGATCAGAGGTATCTTGACCCTGAGCATTGCGAAATACTCTCGTGCCACAATTCGCACAATAACTCGCCTGAGAAACTAAACGCTTCCCACACTTGGGACAATAACTGTCAGAACCAATTTGATTGACCATCTATACTCAAAAAATGAGGCGAAAATGAACGTTCCAAAAAACACAAATGGCACGCTACAAACACGCATATTCCATCAGATTTTACTCTATATTTCTGCATACGACAATCACGAAACGACAAACTTTAAGGCACAAGCCGCAACATGTAATACTTTTGACCACACTGACCCACAAAAATTTCCTGAGAAATCAAATACAAACCTTCAAACGGCATCCCAAACGAAACTTCTGTCGCCTTCTTTTTAAGCGCTTCTAACTGCATGGCATCACCCACAATCATCACATGACGCCACTCTCCATACACTTCTACTTCATAAGTCAATTCCGGCTCACATTCACTCGGATTCTCGCGCGTTAAAAACACAACGGGATTATCATAAACAACACGAATACTCTCCTCCAAAGAACGCTCAACATAATCCGAGGCCCGCGCCACTGACTTCGCCTGCATTGACTGATGCCCACAACCACTCACACAGAAAACCCCAAAACACATAAAAATAATGCCAATCATCTGATAAAATTTCATCACCGCCTCTCACGCAAATACGATTCCAGAACGCCTTTTTTATGGATAACGTGCTATGGGCTTACAGCCCATACGCACGTCCGGCGCGGACTATTGCCCTATCCCCCCCCAAAAACATACATCATCCATGCCCCATAAATCCCCTTAACCCCATCCCCAACATAAATGGTCGGGCAATACGCCGCGCCCA
>JAGBXG010000202.1 GCA_017629415.1 Pseudomonadota bacterium
AATGACTATGCCTATTGTTGAATTAGCAGAACAAGATGACCTTGTATCTAAACTCGACTTTGTCGACTCCCTCATCAACGCTCGCCGCGAGCAACTCGCCAAACTTGACGAGCTCGTCAAATCCCGATTTATCGAACTGTTTGGTGAACCTTTAATGTTGTTAGAGAGCGGGAAGACCATATCACTTGAAAAGGTTTTTTCAGAAATCACCGTTGGTTTTGTTGGCGAAGCGGCAAGTTCTTATGTTAAAGTTGGTATACCATACCTAAGAACCCAAAACGTTAGAAAAGGATATATTGATTTTTCGGGTTTGATTTATGTTTCTGAAGAATTCCATGGTGCGAATCGGAAATCACAGATTAAACCTGGCGATATTGTTGTTTCCCGCGTTGGTGTAAACCGTGGTATGGCGGCAGTTATTCCACAAACTTTAGAGGAAGCGAATATCGCTAATTGTTTGATAATCAAGAAAGAAAAAACAGTCAACTCTGAGTATTTGGCCTACTACTTGAATATGTCGTACGGGTTAAGCCCTAAATTTGGTGCCTCTGTAGGAAGTGCACAGGGTGTAATCAACACAGCTATATTGAAGAAGTGGGAAGTATTTTTGCCTCCATATTCTCAGCAGAACCAATTCGCAGCCTTTGTCAAACAGACCGACAAATCAAAATTTGCTGCTCTGAGATGTTTAAATCACAACTTGTCGTGCAAATCGCAGTATCAAAACTGATTAACACAGCTTGTATTCTGAACCGATTATAACAATGGGAAATCGAGTTAAGGTATGTCAAAACAAAACACGGGCGGGGCTACGGCCCCGCAACGCCCCGCCCGTGTTTTATGCAGACATTCCTTAGTATATTTAAGAAGCAGCTGTGCTTCCCAACCCTCTGGCAACTCAAACGGGATCTCGTCTTCGATACATTTCACGCTGCCGTTGGCGAGCTTCTCATAATGTAAATTGTAAATCAGGTGAACGCGGAGCGTTGGCAATGGTGGTTCAAGCGTGAGAGTGAAATCGGTTGCTACTAACGGTTTTTGCTGTTGTCTGAATGTGATAAAGAAGCCGGACCGTATGGCCGCAGGCCATAGGGACGGCTGCCGGGCGTATCTGCCTCCGGCAGATAGCACGGCTTTTGATTGCATAGACAGGTGATATGACGAAAGAAGTTTGGACGATTCAGCGGTTGTTGGACTGGTCGAAGCAGTTTTTTGAAGATAAAGGTTTGGATTCGCCGGCGCTTGATGCGCAAATTTTGCTCGGACATGTCTTAAACATGTCGAGAATGCAGCTCATTTTGGATGCCAAACGGCCGATGACGGATGAGGAATTGGCGCAATATAAAGCTGTAGCGATACGGCGTGTGAAAGAACGGCAACCCATTGCTTATATTTTGGGGCAAAAGGAATTTTGGTCGCTCGATTTGGAAGTGACACCAGATGTTTTGATTCCAAGACCGGATACGGAATGCTTGGTTGAGCATGCGCTGAAATTTATTGCCGCCAAACGCGAGGGCAGGGCAGTGGCTCAGCAAACAAAGAAACTCGTGTATGAGCCGATTGATGAAAGAGATGCCTATTATCAAACCCTAGAAGCGGTGGAAAAAGCGCGTGAATGGGCTGGGGATGAAAATCTTGATGACAATGAACAATCGGGATTATGGAAGAAAGAAGTTGAAGAAAATATAGATACAGAAAATACAGATATAGATACAGAAAATACAGATATAAAATGTCATGGAGAAAATATAGAATGTCTGTCATCTGATTGGGTACAAAAATATCGCATTGTCGATGTTGGAACGGGTTCAGGGGCGATTGCATTGGCTTTGCGTTCGGAATTGCCGTCAGATTGTGAAGTTTGTGCGGTCGATATTTCGCCGGCGGCATTGGAAGTGGCGCGTCGAAATGCAGACAAAAATGGGTTGAAAGTATCTTTTGGCATTTCAGATTTGCTTCAGTCATGTGATGGAATGTTTGATATGATTGTTTCGAACCCGCCTTATATTACAACAGCTGAAATGAAGGATTTGGCACCGGAAGTTAAAAATGAACCCCGGCTGGCTTTGGAAGCCGGTGCTGACGGCTTGGATATTTACCGCCGTTTGGTGCCTCAGGCATTCGGCAAGCTCAAGCCTGGCGGCGCATTGTTGGTGGAAATTGGCTGCAGTCAAGGGGATGCGGTTTCGGCATTATTGGGTGATGCCGGTTTTGTCGATGTGCAAGTCTATAAAGATTATGGCCGAAATCCGCGCGTTGTTATGGGCATCAAAGGGGGAGAATAGATATGCAGAAATGGTTTTGGGTGTTGAGTCTGGCGTGTTTGGCCGTTTTACCGGGGTGCTCTAAGAAACAGCCTGGGGGCGTTGATGCTGAACGTACTGAAATCGCAGCCAATGCAGCAGTGCAGAATGGGGCAGAAGTCGGTAAAACCGATGTTGCAGAGTCTGGAAAAGCAGATGCCGATGTGAAAGCAGACGGCGTGGAAACCAAGCCGGAACCTGCATTGCCTGTTCCTGTGGAAGCCAGATTGCCGGAAGCCCATGCCGTATCGTGTGATGTGACGGCAGAAGCATTGAAAAACATGGCACCAGAGACAGCTGAAGCGGCTTTGTTGAAAGGATTTTCTAAAAATTCGGATGCCCATGCCGAAAAACTTCAGGTTTTAAAAAACGAGGCCATGATTGGCGATGACCGGGCCAAAGAGGCTTTTGTCGTGGCGATGTTGGAAAAATCACAAACGCATGCGGATTATCCAGTTGCGCTTCGTTATTTGAAGGAAATGAAGACGTTTACGCATCCTGAAGTCATGATGCAGCGTGGTCTGATGGAATGGCAAGGGGCGATGGGCAAACCTGAGGGCGTTGAAAAAGCCAAGGTGTTTTTTAAGCAGGCAGCGGAAGCCAATCATCAGAAAACTTTGGAATTTTTGCTGCGCAATGGCATTTTTGGCATGCGTGCCGAGGCTTTTAAGCGTCTGAATCAGATTTATGAGCAAAAAGCAGCCTCCAGGGATCCGCAAGTGTTGTATGAATGGGCGCGTATGATGGAATTTGCGCCGCCGGAGATGCAGAAAGTGGCGGATGCCTTGATTCAAGAGTCGGCAAACGCCGGTTATGGACCGGCCATGCATACCTGGGCGATTACGCTGATGGCTCGCGAGGGCAATTGGAATGAAGGCTATGCATTGCTGAAAAAAGCGGCGCTTGCAGGCTGTACGAATGCCAGTCTTCAGTTGGCAACGCTTTATACGATTGCGCATTACGCCGATACGCTGGAAATGGCGCATGAAATGGGCGGTTCTTCATTGACGGAGGCACAGTTTATGGAGCTTCGCAATGAACTTGCCGCAACAGGCGATCCCAAAATGCACATCGTTAAGCATGCGATTTCTGCCGGCGGCTATGATGAGGCATGTACGCTGCTTTTGGCGGTGGCAGCCAACGAGGACACGGCTCCCTCAACATTGGTAGCGCGAGATGCGGCGATTGACTGCATCGATCGATTTGTGGCCGCACAGCCCACGCGAGATGCTTGCGATCGCGCTTATGATCAGCTGACGTATGCCGAACATCAGGATTTTGATTTCACACATGTATTTTCGGATGCTCAGCGCGAGCTGATGGGACGGATTGTGCTGAAATGTTATCACTTGGCGTTGGAACGCGGGGAAAATTATCCGATGGAACAACCGCAAGTGGGATTTGCAACCGCATTGCAAGTGGCAGTGCTTTATGCCGGTAATCATGCGGTGAAAATTGCGCCGGATGAAATGCGTCAGCTTCAATATATCATGTATGCGGCAGTACATCATCATGATGTGCAGGCACAGGTGATGTTGGCACAACATTATGAAAGCGGCAAACTGATGATTCAGAACGCCGAACGTGCTTGTCATTGGTATGGTATGGCATCATCCTCTGAAGTCTGTCGCGTTTTTTGTAAACAGGCGGAAGCCGCAGAAATGCCGGTTTGTCAGGCTTGTATTGAAGCGATTTCGGCTTCTCAAAAATGCGATAAGGCTTCGCAACCCTAATTTAAATATTTATTTTTTATCATACGTTTTATAGCAAGTATAGAATATGTCTGAAGAAAATATTCAAGCAGCAGAAAATATTATAGAAGTTCAAAAAACATTAAATCTTTGGTTAATGGCGCGCATTGCAATTCCTGTGCTTGCAGGTTTGCTTTGTATGGCATGTGTGATGGCGCATGGCAAATTTGCGTCGATTTTTCCCAACCAATCGATATTGTGCGTCGTTCTGTGTATCGCAGTTGTGCTGACGGGGGCGGTTTTCGCAAACCGTCTATGCCAGAAAAAAAGCGGTATTTTGTTTAAAACGGCGGCAGTGATACCGGTTCTTTCAGAAAAATATCAGACAGAGAAATATCATCATAGCGGTGATTTTAGTGAGCATCTCAGACATGCGATTATAGAAGGCAATCTGTGGCAAAAAGCGTCAGTGAATGATTATTTCGACGGTATCAATGAGGCCGGTTATGCTTTTGAATGTTTTGATGTACGTTTGAAATTCAATGCCATTGTATTACAAGGTAATGTATTTAAAGGACATGTTGTGATCATAGATATGCCGTGGCGCATCACAGGTGATCCTGTGGATATATTACATAAAACAATGAAGACGGAAGGTCATCGTCAGATTAGAAATCTGCCGGCATTTAAGGATGCTGGATTTGCTTTGCGTTTTGAAGTTTCATATACCGATGAAGATATTATTGAACGTTTAAATCAGCAGAGCGAAGGGGTCAAACTGAAGCTGGCTATGACACAAAATGATAAGCAAGTCGTGAAACTGGCCGAAGATGTAGATATCAATAAGCCGATTGTTGCGTTGGAAAGTATTATTCATGAAAAGTTTGCGCATCAATTGATCGATATTGAAAATGAAACAAACGAACTTGTTTCTATACATATTCAGAATGACAAGATGTATCTTTCGATGGCATCATTTTGTGATATTTTTGAACCGCGCGTATGGGATTTATGGATGTCTCCTGAAAAAGTCAAAGACCGCGTCAGAAAGGAACTGAAATATGTAGATGCTATGATTCAGCTGATGAATGATAAAAAAACTGCTGGATTATAGATATATTTATTCTATGAATATATTGGAGCGCGGCTATTTCATACGCCGCGTTTTTTTATTTTGGCCGTCCCTATGCCTGACGGCATACGGTCCGGCGCACGCCTATGCGCCATCGGCGCATACGGCGTGCATTGGCGGCTATTTCATACGCCGCATTTTCATTTTTCCGTCTCTAAGTTTGACGGCATACGTTCCGGTGCAAAAGGATGCCGCTGGCGTATGCAATAGCCAGCGGCTGGCGGCCGTATGCGCAGCATAGGCCGCCGTGCAGGGCGTATTGAGCGAAGCGAGATAGCCAGCGTTATAGAAGTTGGGGATAATCCTTGACGGAAAGATGTGATAATCCTTGACGGAAAGAGGCGTAAAACTCTAATATAGATCGGATTTTTTTGCGCTTTTTTCGGCGTATTTTGCTGTTTACGGCGTATTTTTTGAAATTTTACGACATCAATAAGGTGGTATCAGATGTTTGAAACCATATCCAAGGGCTTTCGGGATATTTCACAGCGTATGCGCGGCGTGCGCGAACTGAATGAATCGAATATTGACGAGGCGTTGCGCGCGATTCGCGCCAGTTTGCTTGAAGCTGACGTCAACTATCACGTGGTCAAGAGTTTTCTGAACAGCGTCAAGGAACGCGCGATTGGTGAAGAAGTGCGTGTGTCCGTGAAAGACGCGGAAGGCAAAGTGCATAAAGTTACGCCGGGTCAGCATTTTATTAAGATTTGTCAGGAAGAACTCGAAAACCTGATGGGGCCCGTGGACGAAGAACCGATTAAGATGGGAAAAGCTCCCACCAAGATTATGCTTGTCGGCCTTCAAGGCGCCGGTAAAACGACAACCGCCGCGAAGCTCGCTTTTTGGCTCAAAGAACAATACAAAGCGCGTCCCGTGATGGTCGCCGGTGACGTTTATCGTCCCGCTGCCGCCAAACAGCTCCAGGTGCTCGGCGAATCCATGGGCGTCGATGTCTATACACGTCCCGATGCTGATCCCGTCGATATCTGCCAGGAAGGTATCGAATATGCCCGTAAAAATGGCTGCGATTTCGTCATTTTTGATACCGCCGGCCGTCTTGCCGTCGATGACGTGCTGATGAGCGAACTTTCGGAAATCGCCGAAGAAACGAAACCGGAAAATATTTTCCTCGTTTGCGATGCCATGATCGGACGCGATGCCGTCAATACCGCCGTTCAGTTCAATGATAAACTCGATTTGAGCGGCTTTATTATGACAAAACTCGACGGCGATGCCCGTGGCGGTGCCGCTCTGTCGATTAAACAAGTGACCGGCAAACCCATCCGTTTCATCGGCGAAGGCGAACAGGTCGAAAAACTGAAGATTTTCCGTCCGGAAGGGCTCTCCAGCCGTATTCTGGGCTTCGGTGATATCGTCGATATCATGCTCGACTTCGAACGCGTCGTCGACGAAGAACGCGCACAGAAAGATGCCCTCGAAATGCTTTCCGGCAAGTTCGATTTCCATCACTTCCTCGAACAGCTGAACATGATTCAGCGCATGGGTTCGTTGCGCGATATCATGGAACGTATGCCGTTCTTCTCGGGAATGAGCGATCAGGTCAATGTCGATGATCGCGAAATCACCAAGATTAAGGCCATGATTCAATCCATGACCGAAAAAGAACGCCGTGATCCCGATTTGATGTTCGCACGCTCGCGACAAGTGCGCGTGGCCAAAGGCTCCGGCCGCTCCGTTCAGGAAGTCGCCGATCTCATGCAGCGATTCGTTCTGATGCGCAATATGATGGGTCGCCTCGGTACCAATACCAGCTGGCTGTCCAAAATCCCCGGCCTTGGACAAATCAATAATATGCGTCAGCTCGCCAATATGGATTTCTCCGAACTGTTCGGTTCCATGGTCGATTCCGCCATGCCTCCCATGGATCCGCAAGCCATGCTCAAAGGTTTGCCGCGCGGCTATACGCCTCCCGGATTCCAGGGCAATATGATGGCTCGTCCGCCGTTGACCAAAGAACAAAAACAAAAACGTAAACTTGCCCGCGAAAACCGTAAAAAACGTAAATAAAATATCTGGGAAATTCTGTGAGGCGTTGCCTCACACCCCGTCTAGGGGGCAGCCCCGCCCCAAACCCACGGCGTACGCAAAGTTCTTTTGGGGCTCCGCCCCAAACCCCGCCAAGGGGCTCAAGCACCTTGGAACCCACCATAGATTTGACGTTTTTGTAAGTGAGCCGGGTACT
>JAGBXG010000203.1 GCA_017629415.1 Pseudomonadota bacterium
CCGGCCCTGCGCGGCTATGCTTTGCAAGCATACGCCGCGCTTTTTTCATTTTGAAAGTGATACAGTTTGATGTTGTTTCAGCTTGTGTTTGTGCAGGGAAAAGTCTGTGAAGTCGGGGCGTCAAAACCTTGAGAATGCGGTGTAAACGTAATATAGTAGTGCGTCAGTTTAACTTGGCCTTAGGGCTGAATTTTTACATATCAGGAGACTGTAATGACGGACGAAAGAGACCCTCGACTGGATGGTATGAATTATGATGCAGATGCTTCGGGTGGACGCGCCGGTGTGCCGAGTGCGCCGCGCACGGTATCGGGGCGTTTTCCTGCGGTTTCAGCTGGCCGAGGTGTGGTACCTGGCGGCCGGTTTTCTCAGGCAGGTATGGCAGCAGTCCCGCGAGCCGGTGTGAATCCGCCTCAGCCCCCCAAGGCACCTTCGGTGACGGCAGCGGCACCTGCAGCGGCAGTTGTGCCCCCTAGAGGTGCTGCAATCGTGGGTGCCCGTGGCGGTCGTCCCGGTATTGTGCCTGGACGTGGTGCTCGTCCGGCTGTACATGCTGCAGAACCCGTCATGGCCGATAATCATGTCATGGCTGATTCTGTTGAAATCCCTGCCGCGCCCGTATCTTCTGTTTCTCAGGAAATCCCCGCCGCGCCCGTATCTTCTGTTTCTCAGGAAATCCCCGCCGCGCCCGTATCTTCTGTTTCTCAGGAAATCCCCGCCGCGCCCGTATCTTCTGTTTCTCAGGAAATTCCTGCCGCACCCGTATCTTCTGTTTCTCAGGAAATCCCTGCCGCACCCGTATCTTCTGTTTCTCAGGAAATTCCTGCCGCACCTGCAAGTGAAGAAGTCGTTGAAAATGAAGAAGCGGATTCTGTCGAGAGTGAAGCGGTTTCTTCCGGCGATGCCGAAGCCGTAGATTCCGATGATAGCGACGTCGTTTCTTCCGGTGACACCGAAGCCGTTGCTTCCGATGATAGCGACGTCGTTTCTTCCGGTGATACCGAAGCCGTAGATTCCGATGACAACGACGTTGTTTCTTCCGGCGATGCCGAAGCCGTTGCTTCTGATGAAAGCGATGTCGTTGCTTCCGGCGATGCTGAAGCCGTTGCTTCCGATGATAACGATGTTGTTGCTTCAGGCGATGCTGAAGCCGTTGCTTCCGATGATAGCGATGTCGTTGCTTCCGGCGATGCTGAAGCCGTTGCTTCCGATGATAGCGATGTCGTTGCTTCTGGCGATGTCGAAGCCGTGGATTCCGTTGATAGCGATGTCGTTGCTTCCGGCAATGTCGAAGCCGTGGATTCTGATGCTGCCGAAGCTGATGAAGCTGAAGCCGTTGCTTCCGATGATAATGCTGCAGCCACCGAAGCAGCAGCTGCCGACGACGATTTTGAAGATGATATGTCTGATGCTGATGAAGACGATGATGACATGTGTCTGGATGAAGAAGCCGCAGACAAAGGGCCAGCATTTGAGATTAAGCCTATTCCGCCTGAACTCAGTAATGAGAAGAGTTTGCGCGACAATGCGACATATCGTAAAGAATCGCGATCCTTATCGCGTGCCCAGGATTGGGCTGAATTAGTGCAGTTGATGCACAATGTGTTGACGTATGCGCCTTGGGCTGAACTCCCCGAAGTTCGCGGCAGCATTTTGAAAGAAATGGCTGTGATTTATGCCGAACGTCTCAATGATTCGGACAAAGAACGCGAGACCTATGCACAGCTGCTTCGTGAAGATCCTGCCAATGAGACAGCCCTGGAGTACATGGACAGCCAGCTTCGCAAGCAGGGTGATTTCAAGGCCATTCATGCCATGTATCGTCGCGTTGTTGATGTCGTTTGGGATGGCGATGAACGTATACATTACACACGCAAGGCTGCTGAAATTGCAGAGCAGGAGCTGAATAAGCCCAAGCTCGTCATTGCAGACTGGGAACACCTCTGGGAATTGGGTGAACAAGGTGAAGAGGTTCGCAGCTGTTTGATGACAGCCTATCGCGAGCATGCTTGCTGGGAAAAACTGGCGGCATTTATGCGTGAAAAATGCGTAGACTGGGGAACCATTCAGCGTCTTGGACTTCGTGAAGTCATTGAAATTTATATTTCAGGGCTTTCTGATGCCGATCGTGCCAGTGAAACACTTCAAGTTCTGCTCAAGGATCGTCCGAAAGATCCCTTGTTGTTGCTGCAAGAAATCAACATTTGCCGAATTAACAGCGATGTCGATAAATTGGCGAAAATCAGTCGTATGGAAGGTCTTGATAAGACCGTTGAATTGGATATTCATCGTGCAGCCGCAGAAGTGCTTTGGGATAAAGGTGAGCGCGAGCTTGCTGTCGAAGCGTATGATGCGATTTTACAAGATGTGCCGAATGATCGTGACGCGCTGAATGCCAAAGAACAATATTATCGTGATAGCGGTCGTTATGACGAGCTTTGTGAATTTTATATCGAACGTGCAGAAGCAGCACTTGCCGAAGAAAAAACAGAACAGGCTGTAGCCAGTTATCGCAAGGCTGCAGATGTGGCAGAAACCTTGTTGTTCGACAATGAAAAGGCCATTGAACTGCTCAAGCACATCGTTGAACTGGATGCCAGCGATACTGACAATCACCGTAAGATCATTGCCTTGTATGAAGCCATTGGTGATGATGCCGGCGTTGCAGCCTCCATGGAAGCGTTGCTGGCACTGACAAGCCGTCCGGCTGTTCGTCGTGAATTACTCGCCAAATTGGGTGGCTTCTATCTCGATAAACTGGACAACTACGAACGTGCAGAAGACTGCTGGAAGAAAGTTCAAACCATCGATCCTCGCAATCCTGAAGTCAGTGAAGAATTGTCTCGCGTGTACGCCAAACAGGGCGACTTTGAATCGTTGGATAACAGTCTGACTTTGCAGCTTCGTGTGACTGACGATGAAAATATCCTCAAGCTTGCGGAAAGCAAAGGTCGTTATTTGACACAGCATAGCCCGGGGGCAGCACATACCGCCGCTGGTTGGGAAATTGTGCTTGATTACGATGCCAACCATGTCAATGCTCTCGAAAATTTGAGCGAAGTACTCGAAAAACTCCATCGCGAGTCTGAGATGATGGGTGCCTGGGAACAGGAACTGAAAACATTGGAAGACAAAGAGGCTCGCATTGAACTCGGACTTCGTATTGCCGATGCTTGCGTGGAATTTGCGACACATACGCAGGCGGTTGCCGCTTATTTGCGCGTGCTTTGCTGGGATCCCATGCAGCCAACAGCACTGTCGGCATTGGCTTCTATCTGTAATGTTCAGGAACGTGCGATTGTCCGTTCTGTTCTCGAAAGAGCAGCCACCATCGTTGAAGATAATGAGAAGCGTTGTGAAATCCTCAAGCGGATGCTGCAGTTCATTCCGGCTGAAAACGTCTTGAGACGTATTCAGGTCATGCGCCGTATCTTGCTCCTTGGTGATCGCAATATCGTGGATGAGTTTGTCGAACTTTGCCGTACCGAAAAACGCAGCGATGAGCTGTGCGCTGCTTGGTTGCGCCGTGCCGGTGAAACAACGGATGCCGAAGAACGTCATAAACTCCTGTTTGATATTGCCCGTTATAGCACTGAAGACCTCAGCAATCCTTCATTGGCGTTTACCGTCCTCTTCTCGGCGGCATTGAATGACGATAAAGCTGTGGCTTTGGCCGCAGAATTGGAAAAACTTGCACCGCAGACCAACCGCTGGGAAGAAGTTGTCTCCGTTTTGGGTTGCCTGGCTTCTGCCGTGTTCGATGAAGAACAACGCCGTGTAGCCCTCGAAAAACGTATCGATATTTTGCTCAATAAACTCGATGCGCCCAATCTTGCCATGGAAGATTATGCACGTCTCATGGCCATCCATCCCGATGACGAGGAATTGCTGAGTGTGATTGAACGTCTTGCCGAAGAAAAAGGCATGTATGACAAATTGCTCGGGATTTACGGTGAAATTTGGGATGCGACAAAGAATAACACATTGCGCAGTGCCATTTCTGCGAAACGTCACGAGATTTTGAAAAATAAACTTTCGCGTGGCTACGATGCAGTGGGCGAACTCTTTGTCGGCTATCGCTTGAATGCAACGGATGATGTTGAAGCTAAGATTATCGCTGATACTTCAAACGATGATTATGCTGCACTTTGCGTGGCCATGCTTGAAAGTGAAAAACGTGCGGCAGATGAGGTCAACCTTGATGCGCTCAAGTCAGTAGCGGATCTTTATGAAACGCGTTTGAATAGCGTAGACGGTGCCTTTGCACTTTATAGCTCTGTTTTGACTGCATGCCCCGCTGATACGGATGCTTTAGATAAATTGGCAGGCTGGTCAGGTATCGAAAAGCATAGCGGCAGATATGCACAGACACTTCGTTTGGCTGCTTCCAAAGCCCATGCTGAAGGGGATATTGAAACCAGTTTGGCCATTTATCGCCGACTTGCGAATTTCTATAAAAATACACTCAATGATCTTGAACGCAGTATCGATATCGAACGTAAAATTCTGCGTATCAAGCACGATTGTGTGGAATCCCTCGAAGCCCTCATGGCCTGGCATGAATCCCGTGAAGAATGGAATCCTTTGCGCTCGGAAATCAAACAACGCATCATGGCCGGTGGCACCGATGACGAAAAAATTGCACTTTGGCTGCGCGTAGTCAGTATTTCTAGCGAACACCTCAATGATCTCGAAGGCGCATTCGATGGCTACGCAGAAATCTTGCAGATCAATGAAAATAATGAAGATGCTCGCGCGGGTATTGCCGCATTGACAGGCGCTGATATCGGTCCCGAAGTCGAACTGCGCCGTCTGAAGCTGGAACTCAAATTGGCTGAAACCGAAAAACGCCCGGAAATCATGCTTCAGATTGCCGAACTGCAGAACGAAGAATTAAATCAGCCGGATGCAGCCTGCGAAACACTCGAAGCTTTGTACAAAGAAACAGGCGCATGCGGTGTGGGCTACGAACCGCTCAAAGCCATGTACGAAAAACAAAAATCATGGCAAAGTCTCGTTGAAATCATGCTCTCTCATGCTGATATGCAAGTCGAATCCGATGACGATGATTTGGCCATCGAAACATTGAACGGCGCTTTGCTTATTGTTGATGAAAAGATCAAAAATGCTGCTCTGAGCGCTTCTATTGTTGAAAAACTTCAGAAACTTGAACCCGATAACGCAGAGATTGTTGAACGTTATTGCTCAAGTTTGCGTAATGCCGAAGACTGGCCCAAATACGCAGAAACCATTAAAGACCTTGCCGGTGATCCTGCCAGCCGTAATGTTCATAAAAATCATCTCTTCGAATTGGCCAGAATTCAGGCGCTTGCACTCAATGATATCGATGCATCCCTCGAAACATATCGTGCCATTAATAAATCCGGCGGCGTTGAACGCAATGCCTATCTCGGTATGGCAAGTATGGCGCTCAAAAAAGGCGATATCGATCTCTATTTGAGTTCTCTCGATCTCGTGCTTCGTGTGCTTGATCCTGTTTGGGGCGCAATCTTCTATTGTCACATGGCCGAAGTTTGCGACGAAAAAGATAAAGCCGCTCAGGTTGCGACATATTATCGCAGTGCTCGCGCTTTGGATGCCAATAACATGGAAGCTTCCGACAGCCTCCGCAGTATCGGTCGCCGGCTCAAGAATTGGCGTGCCACATCGGCATTGCTGCCCGTTGAAAATGAACGCGAAATGAGGTGGGCTGAACGTTCTGACAAACTCGTTGAACTGGCTAAGAAAGCTGACTCTAACGAACAGGCACGCAATTTCTGCTGGAAAGCTATCGCCGTCAATCACGACAATGTCGATGCTTGGCGTATGCTCGCTAAAGTAGAAGAAAAAGCCGGAAGACTTAAAGAACGTTATGAAGCTTGTATGGGCGCTTATGGCGCTGTCGAAAGAACAACATTGCCTGGACCTTCCGTGGCTCTCAAGAATGCTCGTCTCTTGTATGAGGTCTCTCAGGCTGCTTCCGCATGCGGTAATGATAAAAAAGCTGAAGCACTTATTCGCAAGGCTTATGCCATTACACCGAATTATGCCCCCGTTGCCATCGCCATTGGTGATCTCGAACAAGATAGCGGCAATATCGAAAAAGCTTACACAGTCTATGATGCCATTCTCAAAAATGATGCCATCAAATTGGATGACAAAACACGCGGAGAAGTGCTCTTCAAACGCGGACTTATCTCCAATATCCAGCAGAATTATGAAAATGCCATCGATGACCTCAGAGCAACCGTCAAAATGTCGCCGCTGCATTACGATGCACTCATGACCATTGCTAAGACATACGCTGAAATGAAACAGCCTTTGCTTGCACTTTCATGCTTGCAGCAGAGCCTCCTTGTGACGCCGGATCATACCAAACGCCGTGGCAATACCTATTATGATATGGGTAAACTTTGGGACGATGTCTTCCATGATGCCGATGAAGCCGGTATCTACTATGAAGGTGCCCTCAATAATGGTGCATCAAATGTCGATCTCATCGAAAGAAGCCTTGTCATCTACAAGAAAGCCGGCCGCTTCGAAGAAGCACTCGAACTCGTGGATACACTTACGAAGACGACATCTAATCCCGCTATTTTGGCCAGCCTCTGGTGTACACGTGGCGAACTCTCCGAGTCGATTTCATCCGAAAAAGCCACAGAAGCCTACGATATGGCATTGTCTTATCAGCCGGGAATGGCGCGCGCTTTCGATGGCCTCGAACGCATGCTGATGGCACGTCAGGAATGGGAACAGCTGGCAGATTTGCTCGATGGCCGTCTCGAAAGCGAACTCACCAAAGAACAAGAAGCGGCTATCCTCATCAGACTCGCGGATCTTTATGGTTCAAAACTGAACAAACAAAGCAAAGCCGCGAAGATTCTCTATCGTTTGCTCGAGTCCGCACCTTCTGCTGATGTCATCGAAAGATTGATGGCAATGCCGCAGGATGATCCCGAAAAAGCCATCTCACTGCGCGAAAAAGCTATCGTCTATTGCGATGGAGCTTATCACCACGCACTTGAACTTGCTCAGAATCACCTTGCTGCAGGCCGCGAACTCCAAACCTGGGCAATCATGTCGCCGCTTCGCGCTTTGTTGCAGCTTGAACCGCAGACCAAAGAAACCCTTAATGACCTCAAAGGCAAGTTTGAAAAGACCGATTCGATTCCGCTCGATTCTCTCTCGAAAGCTCTGCCCATCCTCACGGATGAACAGTTTGCCATGCTCGATGCCATTCAGACAGTTCATGCCAAACTGGGAACATTGGGTGCCAAGAAGCTCGATGAAGTCACCTCGGGTGCCACGGAAGTTGCCGAAACAACACCGAATGGAAAAATCTTTGAACAAATGCGCGTGGGCCTTGAAATGGAAAACATTTCACTCTGGCGTTCGACAGAATTGCCCGAACCCATCGTTATTCTCAATACAGATCCCGTGATCGTCTGCATTCGTACCGAAATCTTCCAGAAAGCCGCAGGCAACGAACTCCAGTTCTGGCTTGCTAAGGCGCTCGGTTTGGCACACAACGATGTCCGCACACTTGCATCAACCCCCGAAAAATATCGTCATGCATTGCCTAAAGCCATTCTCGTGGCTGCCGGCATCGGCGATGTCACGCCCGAAACTGCTGAACTCGTCGGGAAGATCAAGAACGTCATGACCGCCGATGAACTCAAGGCCCTTTATGCTCAGTTGACGGAACTTTGTACCGAAGACCAGCTCAAGACATGTGCCGAAACATTCACCCGCGACATGCTTGAAACCAGCGATATGCTCGGTGCTTATGTCGTTGCCGATATGCGCACAGTTTGGCGCGCTGAATCACGTATCGACACCAACATCACAGAACAGAGAAATGTCAAGACCATTGATGAAATTAGCAAGGCCATCGAGGTGTCGAATGTTCTGCGTAAAGTTCTTGCTTACTATGTATCCAGTACGTTTACTGACCATATTGCCTAAGATTAATCAGCCTTAGGCTGAAAAATCTTGCATCCATAAAAAATCCCTCGTTTGGTGATCAGGCGAGGGATTTTTTTGTATAGTGTGTGTGATGTAAGTGTATGTTGTACATCGGAAGTTATCTTTTTATACGGATTGTGGTAGAAATCCCCCGGGAGCTTTTACTTTCGGTGCAATGTGTGCCGACTTAACCATCAGGGAAATTTCATGAAAAAAGAATATCATCGTTGGTACAGTCCTTCGCTTCATAAAGATATGGAACTCAATGTTTACGGACATGCCGGAAAACCCATTATCGTTTTTCCGTCATCCGGCGGCAGCTATTTTGAGTTTGAAGATTTCAAAATGGTTGAAGCGGTTGAGAATTTTATCAATGATGGCCGCATCATGCTCATTACGGTTGACAGCGTAGACAAAGAGTCATGGATGAATGAAAATGCTTCTTGTGCCGATCGTGCGCACCGCCATAATGCTTACGATGCATATATCATTCATGAAGTTGTGCCGTTTGTTCACAACATTTCGGGTCGCACCGATTTGGGGTGTACGGGATGTTCTTTGGGCGGCTATCATGCAATGAATTTCTATCTCCGTCATCCGGATGTGTTTAATACCGTGATTGCTTTGAGCGGTTGTTATCAGCTGAGCTATTTTGTCGGCGATTATTGTGATGAAAATGTCTATTTCAATTCGCCTTTGATGTATCTCCCGAACTGCAATGACAGCTGGTTTATCGATCGTTATCGCCAGGGCAATATCATTGCTTGCACAGGTCAGGGAGCCTGGGAAGATGAGATGAAGCATGATACAGCTGTGTTGGCCAAAATTTTCCATGAAAAAGGCATTCCGGCATGGTGCGATTTCTGGGGCGAAGATGTCAATCATGATTGGCCGTGGTGGCGCATTCAATTGCCGTATTTCTTGGGGCATATTGTATAAAAAATGCGATGCGTATGGCGTCAGCCATAGCAGCGCAAGCATGGCGTATGACACCGTCAAGGTGGCATAGCCATGCAAAAAATAATAAATAAAATCAAATGGTTACATGGTGTGATGTAGAAAATTTCTCGTTATTGTGTGCGAAATTTTCTTCAGAAGTGCATGTTTGAAAAAATTAAATAAAAAGTTGGAATGAAATTGCCATGTCATTGCGTTGGCGGAGATGTGACGCATAAAAGCTTGATCTTTCGGGCTGATGCTTTTACAAGACCGCGCTTTTTGCAGTTTCTGCATGGATATAATGGATTGTCGGGCAGGGATTTGAGCCTGTCTGGGTATCTTAAGGAGAGATAATGATGAAAAAGTGGTTGCTTTCGGGTTTGCTTGCCTGTGGTATGACGTTTGGATTTGCAGCAAATGCAATGGCTGATATTGTTGTCGGCGTTGTGGATATGATGGGTGCTGTTGAGCAGACGGAAAAAGATGGTGTTTTGAAGAAGCTCAAAAATGAGATGGAAACGCGTCAGAACAAGCTGAAGGCATCGGAAAAGAAAGTGATGGCTTTCCAGCAGGAAATTAAGGAAAGCGCGTCAGTTCTGAGCGAGGATAAGCTTCGTGAAAAAGCGGCTCAGTATCAGCAGATGATGCTTGAGCTTCAGAAAGAGATGCAGACGTATGAGAAGGAAATGATGGAAATGCAGGCCAAGCTGATGGGCGAGGTTCAGAAAAAGATGACGGCGATTTCGACGGACATTGCAAAGGAACGCAAGCTCGATTTGTTGCTTGAACGCAGCGAAGGCGGTGTCGTTTATTTCAACAATACGTTTGATATTACGGCCGAATTGGTGAAGCGTTACAAGGCTGGTAAATAATTTTGAGCCCGTCTGTTTCGCAAGCGAAACACGCCGGGCATGAGCTCCGCTATTTTGCGGGGCAAAATACGCGTCGCTTCTTTTTGGGGGTGGCGATCACGTGTATATGAGATAAATCCCGTGTTCCGTTTGGAGCGCGGGATTTTTTTTGACTTGTATCTGGCTCGGCAGGGTAGGATAGAGAGTCTGGGGGATGCTAAGTGATGTGAGCGTTTGGGCGTTCACAAGGAAAGTGTCATTGAATTGGCATAGATTTCTGAAAGAAGCCGAAAAATATTGGGAATGCAGGTGATGAGACGTTTGGGTGTTTTCATTTGTTGTTTATTGAGTGTGGCTGCTTGTGAGCGTCAGCAACAGGAAGTGCGTCCTTCCGGTTTGAAGAATATGGCGCCGCCATCGATTCAGGAGGCGGTTCAGGATGGGCTGGATGCGGAGCCAAACAATACATTTTTACAAGCCATTGAAGTGACGATGACCGGTGATGCGATGCATTGGTCCGGCAGTTTGGATGCCGGCGATGTCGATGTCTGGCATATCAAGGCGAAGGCTGGAACGGTGGCGGATGTTTTGGTGACGCCTGACGGAGATGCGGATATTCTTGTGGATTATGCGGCAACGCCCCAGGAAGCGGAACGCCGATATTATGATGTTGCGGCGGCGGGCGGTGCAGAGTTGCTGCCGAATATCCGGCTGACTCCTCAGGGTGGATATATTTCTGTGCGTGGCCGGCACACGGGGAAAGCTGTAGGGTATCGTCTGTCGTTATCCAGGGTTGTTTCCCAGGACGGGAGTTCTGTAGTCGAAGCAGAACCGAATGATACCGCAGCTGATGCACATGTTATCACGATGCCGAACAAGGTGGAGGGAGCGGTTTATCCATCTGGGGATGTCGATAACTGGCGTGTGCCTTTGGTCACGCCGAGCGTGATTCAATTTACCATGCCGGACGGCGTGTATGAGGTGGCGATTGAGCGTCAGAATCAAGTGATTTGGTCTGAAGTTTCCAAGCATGCGCAGGTGCTGAAATCAGTGGTGCTCAGTCCGGATTATCGCGAGGTTACGGTTCGGATAAAGAGTTTAGAAGCAGTGCGCGAACATCGGAAATATGGCTTTGAAGTGGCGGCATTAGAGAAAGTTCCCGATGAGCTTGAACCGAATAACACGATAGAAGCAGCCCAGAAGATTCAGGGAATGTCGCAGAGCCTTGAGTTTTCATTAGCGGACAGTGCTGATGTGGACATTTTTCAGGTTTCGCTTGAACCGGGGCATGTTTACAGTGCACGTTTGGTCGGACCGGAGCCCGGGCAGGCCAGGATTCAGGTATTATCAGCTTCCGGCATATCTCGCGGGGATATTTTGGGGGATGGACAAGCTGTTTGTGATGCTTCGATTGAAGGCAATGCGGGAATATGGCTGAAGGTGACACCTGGCGTTGGTGTGATGGCATGGCCGTTAGGTTATCGGATTGTGATGGATTCGGTGCCATTGGAGCAGTCGGAGCGTGAGCCAAACCAGCAGATGGCACAGGCTCAGGAGATTGCGCCTGGTACAATGGTGCAAGGGCATATTTTCCCTGCTGGC
>JAGBXG010000022.1 GCA_017629415.1 Pseudomonadota bacterium
CGTTCATCAGTGTTTCGATCGGTCCTAGACATATCGGTTCTAGGCGTACGACGTTCAAAACTTTGAGACTTATCGCGATAACTGCGTGAATCGGTGTGTCTATCGTCTGTACGGCCGGGACGATTGTTGCGACGTTCAAATTCTTGGGATTTATCGCGACGAAACTCCTGACTTTGCTCCGAACGCACATCCGCAATCTCAGGCGAAGTCGCTTGAGGCTGAACATTCTCGTCATTTGCCCATTCTCCAGATGCAGAACGGCCTGAATCTTGCCGAGGAGGGCGTTGCTGACGCATGTTGTGGTTTCGGCGTTTATCAAACGCACCTCTGCCGTCACGTGAAAAATTCCTATTTTCATGATGATGACGGCCTGAATTCTGGCGATATGGGGAAGATGTACGTCGCCCTTTATCCCCAGCTGAAT
The DNA here is from genome assembly GCA_017629415.1 of Pseudomonadota bacterium. Next base: position 425 of record JAGBXG010000022.1, read on the forward strand.
CCTGCGTTAAACCGGCAGGTGTCTGAGAAGGGCCGGAGCCCTGTTCGGGGTCATGCATATATCGAAAATTATGCTTTCATGCCGTTTTTATCAGCATGTTAAAATCGTTAAAGATCGTCGCCTCGGCTATGGCGTACCTGACGGCACGCCATACGCCACGGCTGCGCGTCTATTTCGTTGCACGAAATACGACGCGCCTTTTTCTAAAAGCTTACTTGAGACAAAGAAGCGCAGCACCAAGCGTACCGGCATCATCATGCAAAGTAGGCTTGATAAACTGGAGATTTGCCGTAGCGGCTCTCGGGGCCATCTCCATCACATGTCCCACGACAAGTGAAAGAAGTTCGGGACATCCGGCAAGCACACCACCACCTAACAATAAACCATGCGGATTAAGAATAGAAATCGCATTGGCAATCAGTGCACCAATCGCCCATGCGGTATCCGTCCAGAATTTCTTGGCATACGGCAGTTCATTCTTCCAGCCGCGTTCAATACATCTGGCAGTGGGATGTTCATTTTCAGCCAAACCCAGTTCCTGACGTGTCACCACGCCATTCTGGATATCATGAAGAATGCGATATTCAATGGCTTTGCCGCCGGCATATGCTTCCACACATCCCATTTGACCACATCCGCAAGCATATTTTTCAAGGCCCGGGAATTTGCAATGACCAATTTCACCGCTGACGTTGTCCGCGCCAAGCATCAATTTGCTGTCCATAATCAGACCCGCTCCAATACCGGTTCCAACATAAACAGCAAGAAGATTTTTGAGTTCTTTAGCAGCACCAAAATGATATTCTCCCCAAGCAATAGCATTGAGATCATTGGCAATACGAATATCAATACCAGGTGCAATATCTTTTAGCGCATCCTGAATGGCTGCATGAAAATCAATATGATGCCAATTGAGATTGGGAGCATTGATGACTGTCTTTTCATCAATGGCAATTTGTCCGGCGATGGCAACTCCAAGACCCGAAAGCTCTTTGGGATCCACACCATGTTCGGCCGGCACATGTGAAACAACATGTTCAATGACAGCTGCCACATCGCGAGGTGTCTGGGAACCGCGTATGGAATGCTTCTGAGATGCCAGAATCTTCAGCTGGCCATCAATGTGATGAATCAGTGCACAGCGCGCGTTGGTGCCGCCAATATCAAAACCAAGATAATACATGAGATTTAACCGTTTATATGAAAGGCTTCCCCAAAACAGGGGAAGTACATGTTAAAAAGAATAACTGCTTTGACGCAGTAAAATAATGCCCCACCAAAACCAATAGCCAGCATTTTCAATGCCATCAGCGCAAAGGCACTTTATACAGATAAATATCTTTCATGTTGGGATTGTCGATATTCCCGCGAGTCTCAAGCGCTGTATTCATGAAAACACCATACGTGACATCACCGTCAGGACTGATACGAATCCATGGACTGTCAGAACCTCTGAAATTGGCAAAAGCAGGACCAATGTTTTCCATGTAAACTTTGTTTCCAATAATACTGTCCGTCAATTCCGTCTGATCATCGGCAAGCACAAGTGATTTTTTGCCAACAATACGACGAAGTGTCATATCTTTGTGGGTAATCTTAAGTTCGGCAGACACAACCTTACATTTGTCCCCAAAAGTCGACATCTTGTAATCCGGCCATTCACAAGGTTTAATTTCAAACGTCGTAATGCCTGTAGGTGTCGGCGCGCCAAAAAAGATCTTAGGCGTCACGACGCCAACCGAATACATGACGCGATAAACAACAGACATCGGCATCAATTCGTCAAAAAGGAAAATGACAGGTTTATTGATATTGTCTGTATCGTCTTTGATGGCAAGATAAAGCTTTTCAATCAGCAAATCGCCGTTTTCAAATTCATTGTATTTGGCAATCGGTTTTTCGTTATACACAATACCAATTTCTTCAGATACGGCGACAATAGAGCCTTCTCTGGCATCCGGACCGTCAAAAGGCATAAAGTTGGGAGACAAGTCTTTGGAGGCTTTGACAATATCCTCAAAAGTCCTTTCTTTAAATGCATTGACATCCGTAACAATGTCGCCTTTCTCATCGAAGACTTTTTCTTTTTCTTCAGGCTGACTGATAATCCATACCCCAATCCCGAAAAAGATAAAGGCACACGCTGTTACAGCACCGGCAATAATGAGATATCTGAGCGGAATAGATTTAAAAAACTCTGTAACGGGATTAATTTTATCGCCATAAAGTTCCTGCACTGCCTTCGCATCAATTTCGCGAGTAGGCCTGTCACTTGCTCCTGCATCCATAGGCTTCCCGACAACAACTGCACCAGGATTTGCAGACACAACATGCGCCGAAGCCGTCGGCAAATCTTCAGTATTCGGTTTTTGCCATGCACCGCCCCAACCATCATCCTGTGCATCATTTGAAGCTGAAGCCGGCACCGGCGGCACCAATGGAAGCGACTCCCCAAATCCATCGCCATTCCATACATCAAGTGCCATGGTTCGTTCGTTATTATCATTATGAATAACAGGTGCATCCACAGCTTCATCAAAAACTTGGGTTTCCATCGGCTTGTCAGCCAGCTGATCCCACTGTTCCTCTCCGCCCCACTGAGAACCAGCCGGCTGTTGACCCCACTGAGCATCCATCGGTGGCTGCTGCCCCCACTGAGCATCCATCGGCTGCTGACCCCATTGACCACCAGCTGCCTGCTGACCCCACTGAGCATCCATCGGCTGCTGCCCCCATTGACCACCAGCTGCCTGCTGACCCCACTGGGCATCCATCGGCTGCTGACCCCATTGACCACCCATGCCCTGCTGATTCCATTGCCCGTTTTGCTGACCCCATTGCGCATCCATCGCAGGCTGCTGCTGACCCCATTGCGCATCCATCGGCTGCTGACCCCATTGGCCACCCATGCCCTGCTGACTCCAC
>JAGBXG010000204.1 GCA_017629415.1 Pseudomonadota bacterium
AATTTTCAAATTTGGCACATAAGGAGGAAATATCATTTCTCAACTTTTTTAAGAATGACAAAATTCCCAAGCTTGAAGATGTTCAATCGATTTGTCAGCCGGGAAACTATGAACTTTGGCAGAATTTTAATTCAGAAGAAGTTGGTAATGTCGAAAAATATATCACAAAGGTTTCTAATAAACACCGTGCCAAAGTCTTTCATTATAAATGCTATTTTGATTTTTATATCAACAAACTTGACACTTCTTATAAGCCATCGAAGCTGTGTGCCGATGAGATGTATTTGCTCAAGCTATTGGATAAATCGAACGTTGTCGAACACAGCAATACAACGAACAGCCTGACTTTTCACGATATCATACTCAAATTCATATGCACAATATCAGGCATCATGGGGATATTTTTTGCCTTTGTCGAAGCTGTGGGATTGTCAGGAGCTCTAATATTTTCCTTAATCATCGCTAGTGTGCTATTTCTTGCCCTTATATTGATGTTCAAGAGCCACGACCCTTCAAGTAAAGCAAGAATCCATTTTTTAGATGCCACGGATGATGATATAAAATTTGTGATTGGCACTCATGAATACCATCCGCCTTTTGATATAGAGCATATTAAAGCATTACTTTATGCGTCTCAAAAGGTAATTGCCAGAATCGTCAATATCGAATACCAGCCTACTGTTAACCCCATGGTGGATTGGGAAAAATTCTATAAAGAAGAATCGGCATGTCTATTTGCAAAAGGTTTGCCGTGTTTTAAAATAACTTATCAATATCGATGCCCCAAAGGCACTTTGAATCATATTGTAACGAAAGATTTACAGCCTGTTTCTCATCAAGTCAAAGATACGATTCTATATGATCTTGACTTTTATGGAGAGGCAATCGTTCATACATCTCCTGAATCTCATTATAAAATTGGCGATCTCATACCCCTTCTTTTCTGCATACAGGAACAAGAAGAAGATAAATTTAGTATGCATACGATGCCGTATCCGTTTCCTTTTGCGAATGTACAAAATCCGATAGAAGCATGTGATACAATGATTATCACCTGGGATATGATCAGGTGCCAAAACCGAGAATCATTGATGAGAAAAGTATCGCAATTGAGCCAATCCAGGGTTTCTAAATTGAAAGCGAACTCTAAAAAGTGGAATGATTGGCTGATAAGATTGGGTTATCCAATGAATACAAAATAGAAAATGTTTACGTGCGCTGGCACGTTCCCGGCTCACCCAAGACAACAGTCCAAGATTGTGGGTTCCAAGGGGCTTGAGCCCCTTGGCGGGGTTTGGGGCGGAGCCCCAAAAGAACTTTGCATAGGCATCAGTTCACGCAGTCTGCAAACTCAAACATGACGAGTCGATAGAGCATGGTCATGCATTGAGATTTGCCGGATTTTTGGAGTTCTGCGATTGAAATGGGGTGTTTCATGGCGGTTAAAAGTTCGTTTTCTTCCGCCGTCAGTTCAATGGCTACATTGAGAGGGGTACGATAGGGGCGCATCGTAAAACTCATGTAGTGAAAATTGCGAGGAATGGGCATGGCTTCGGCATGCTTGCGAAATTCGTTGAATAGGATGGGGCTGGCTGGGAGGCTTTGACAGGGGCGCTGTGTCAGCAGGGGTTGCCAGGGTAATGGAATATCGCGGTGAATATCTGCGGGTTTATCATAGAGATTATGCAAGCCCTGAATATGCGTTGTCAGTTGTTTTTCGCATAATTCAATCGCTGTCACATCCAAATCGAGTTCAGAAAAGGCCTGGGGAAGTGTCAGTTTTTGTTTGACGAGTGCAAGCAGTTCGTGGGCAGGCACACCGGCAGATTCGGGCAGGTCTTTGAGATAATTTTCTGCACTGGATACACGGCCGGCAACGACGGTTTCAAACCACATCATGCGGCCAGATTCGAGAATCGCCACATGTGTTTTAGCCCCCTCGCGGCATGAAAGTGTTAAGCGGCCATCTTCTAGCATGGAACGTTGTAAAGCTTGGAGGACAAACGTTAAGCTCATGCGTGTCTGTAAAATCGGCGTTAAACTTTGAAGAATGGGTTTTTGAATCAAAGAGGGCGATTGTAATTCGGGAATAGGCTCGATATCATTGAGCAATACCGGAGAGACAATCAAGGTGTTTTCGTCTTCGCCAATCGCGCGAGAACCGTCTTCGATCGCCGCCAGAATATGGTTTGTATCACTTTTCAGACTGTCTTCATCAAACATCGTTTCCGAGTCTGTCTCAGAAGGTATGAGAGTGCTTTCATCTAAATCGAGTTTAACAGGTGATTGGGGACGAATAGCCTGCCGGCGTTTGAGATAGGGGTTGAGAATGCCGGCAGGACGGCTGCTCGAACCTTGGGTTTCTTTGTCAGAGGAATCTTTGGATTGAGGTTCTGAAATTTCAGAAAGTTTCAGATCGGATTTGAAGAGGCTTGAAAGGTTGCCTAAAGCTTGAGAACGCGGCCGTCTGGCTGCGGGTGCGTGTTGTCTGGCAGGTGTCGTGCTGGCATTCAAAGACGACATTTCTACCATTTCGGCTTTTGGAGCTTTTTGCGGTTCGTTCTGCGGTGTCGCGGCTTTTTGCGGTTCGTTCTGCGGTGTCGCGGCTTTTTGCGGTTCGTTCTGCGGTGTCGCGGCTTTTTGCGGTTCGTTCT
>JAGBXG010000205.1 GCA_017629415.1 Pseudomonadota bacterium
CTTTGGCTTTGCTCAAATCCGATCCGAACCACCCAAAGGTGAGTATTCAGCTGAGGCGGAAGTTAGCCGCCATGGACTTCGATTATCTCTTAAACCTAGTAGGCATCAAGGAAAACTAGAATGCGACAGCCCTGGCCCCCCCCCCACACACATATAAAAATGAATTGTTCAGACATTCCCCAGGACGTTTCAGTCGGTTTGTTGGGGAGCGATTGCTGGCTAAAATTTGAATGATAATTTTTGAAATGAATGAGTTTGTTATGTTAATAATTATGCGGTGATGGATTAACGTTAACCCATGGAGGTGAGTATGGCATCTGGAACAGCAACAGTAAAAGCCAATGGCGGATTGAATGTTCGTAAGGGCGCAGGCACGAGTTATGCAAAGATTGGTGCACTTGCCAATGGAACAAAGGTCAATTATTCTGCAGAAAAAAGTGGTTGGCTTCAAATTAAATACAATGGTGCGACGGGCTACATCAGTAAACAGTACACATCTGTGACGCCTGCAAGTACGGGAAGTTCGACGCAGACAAGTGGGTCTTCTCAGGTGAGCAGCACATCCAAGAGTGTGGAAGTGACGGCATCTGCGTTGAATGTTCGCAAAGGTGCAGGGACGAATTATGGAAAGCTGGGTACGCTTTCCAAGGGCAAAGTTGTTCAGGTTACAGGTGAATCAAACGGTTGGTATCGTATCGATTTTAATGGACAGGCTGGCTGGATCAGCGGTCAGTATACGAAATCTGTTTCAAGCAGCGGTTCAACCACCCCGAGCCCAGAGACGAGTAAGCCTTCAACAAGCGAAACAAGTGTGAACGAAAAATACACAGTGACCGCGACATCATTAAATGTACGCAGTGGTGCAGGGACAAAGAATAGCAAAATTGGTTCGCTTTCTTATGGCGCTGTTGTCACTGCTGTGGCAGAAAGCAATGGTTGGCTGAAAATCCAATATAATAAAGGTTATGGTTGGATTTGCGATGATTATGTCGAAAAAGGTGTCAAAAGTACGAGCGGCAATTTTGATACAGGCGTAATTGGGGCCGGCGGACTCCATTATTTATCGACAAAAGCAGTGGCTAAAGCGGATACAGGCCGCAAAACAAAGAAGATCGTTGATCTTTGGACAAAGAAAGCTTTTGATGTTTCGTGGGATTCATCGCCGGGCTATCACTCAGATTGCACACCGATGACAGTTGCGGATACCACCATTTTTAAAGCCATTCGTAATCCTAATAAATCGCCAGACGATCCGTCGTGGAAAAATACAAGCAGCTGGAGTTGGGATGCTCGTCCTGCTGCCATTCAATTAAAGGATGGTCGTTGGGTGGCCTGCGGCTATCATCAGCGTCCTCATGCTGCAATCATGGGAGGTAAGCCGGGATCGCCGTTCCAAAATCAGAGTAATACCAGACCTTCTACAGGATGGGCAATGGGTGGTCACTTCTGCCTCTATTATGGCGATTCTCCCGGTGGAACGCCGAAATGTAACGACGCTGCAAAGACTGCAAAAGATATGAGTCTATAAGTTTTTAAAAAGTGTCATCAGGCGGAGCATTTCATTGTTCCGCCTTTTTTGTGCTTTGATAAATAACTGTAGCCGATTTTTGCCTCAGGTGATATTTTTTTAAAGGATACTCATGAATAGTCATCGATGGATAAACTTTGGAATAATAGGGATTTTTTCTGTTTTGTTCGTGTCGGCATGTCACTCAAAAAATGCAGAACCTAAAACGGATAAAGGAAATGATACGCCTCATTTGGAGCAAGCCCTTGAACACGCAGAAACCGCAGAAGCTGCTGAAAAGTCTAAACACGCAGAAACTGCTCAACCGTCCAAACCCATTGGAGAAGATAGACAAGCGGATAAGCAAAATCACTACGTCAGCAGACCGAGTGTTGTCATTCCTTTTCCTCAGCTCAATGGAGTGTCAGTACCGCCTTTGAGTGTCACAGAAAATGCACAGCATACGGTGACAACATATATTTATAGCCATGATGGTTTTATGAAAACATATCAACAGACATTGAAAGATGACGGTTTTGTTGAAGTTACAAATGATGTGTATCTCAAGTCGGGTGAACAGCCTTTAATTGTCAAATTTAGCGGTGGAGAAGGGGAGTATATCATTGAGATGATGACGACTTTGGATCCGGAAGATAGATATCAAGGTATACCTGATAAACGGATTCCCTATCCACTTGAAGACGGCGCATTATCCGCGATATTTGCAGATGTTCAAATGCCCAATGAGGCATCTCGTGAGACGGCATATACTTATTATAATAAATCAAAAAGCTTTATATCCGACTATGAAACACGGTTGAAAGATTTGGGCTTTGTTAATGTACGTATGCCTGAAAGCCCACTGTATACCAAACAACCTGAAACGAATCTGGAATTATCTGTGGCGATTGAACGATTGAATGAGGCAGGAACAGACGTGCGGATTAAAATGACAGCAAATGCATTATCGATGTAATCTAAGGAATGTCTGAACAATTGCTTTTTATGTATGAGGGGGCCAAGCCCCCTACGCCGCTATTTGCAAGCAAATACGCGGCTACCCCCGATGCGGGGACGGCGCCCCGCAACGCCCCGCTCGTGTTTTATTCAGATATCCCACAAGAGTTTATTGGCTCTGACGATCCTTTGGCTTCTGGCGTATCGTAAAGTTGTGCTGAAGCCAAGGGTTCATATTTCCTAGAGAAATATAAAAGGTAAATGATTCATCCGTCTTACGGAATGCATTTACGCTTGGATTGTATCAATTCTGTAATAAACAGCTTGTCTAACGCAGATAAATGATATCCCTTTTTATAAATCAGAACATCTTTATAGACTCTGTCATGATCCTCACATTTGCGTTCAATCAGATGATATTTCTCTTTCAAATTTTCAGGGATCGGCGAAACCCACATAAATGTATTGGGATTCATTTCGAGAATTGAAAATTGACTGCCGCGTTCAAATAAATATATCTTGCGATGCGCTTCTGTCACATTCTCCGCTTTGCGCGCGGATATCAGCGGCATAGAAGGCACAAAAGGATCGGCATGCATGATTTCTATATATGAAGATAAATCGCACAAACGAATGCTTGCAAGCTGATTTAATGGGTTTTCAATATTCATCAGCAAAACATATTGAAACTCTGTTATCACCTGAGATGTCAAATCTTTTTCAGAAAGCATGTGCATAAATTGAGATTCATATTGTTTTGCATAACGAATAATCCCAAGATGATAATTATTTTGTAGAATATTATTGATTGTATTCTGAGAATTGGTCTCATTATAATAAATTTCAAACTGTTTATCCGTTACTTTGGCTGAAAATTGAGCAAAAGCATCCGCAATATAACTGCCGCGCGGGGCAGATATCGAAAATCGATTCAAAGCTTCTGACGATGACTTGTACAAATCTTCTACACGCTTGACCTGTGCCAGAATGGCATTTGCATATTGAATAAATGTATCGCCATCTGGCGTCAGAATCATTCCCTGAGAAGTTCTCTTAAAAATCGTAATCCCTAACTCAGCCTCAAGCTCCTTTATCGAACGACTCAAATTCGGCTGCGCAATGCGCAGATTCTCGGCCGCCTTGCTGATTGAACCAACATTGGCAATTTCTACGGCATATTTCATGTGAATAATGTTCAAAACTTAATCCTTATTTTGTGTCGGGGCTTTGCCCCGAACCCCACCAAAGGGCATGGTTTACGCAAAGTTCTTTTGGGGCTCCGCCCCAAACCCCGCCAAAGGGGCTGAGCCCCTTTGGAATCCCGCAATTTTACCCTGTATCCCATTCCGCTTTGGGTGAGATTAATGATTCGTGAATGCAACTGTTTTTTGCCGTCATGTTGATGTCAGTTCGAGGAAGCAAGTCAAACACTTGAGTTTGCTTTGATGAGC
>JAGBXG010000206.1 GCA_017629415.1 Pseudomonadota bacterium
CATTGGGTTCATGCCCATACAAAAAAAAGCTCGCAGACCTGTGCGAGCTTTTTTGAATTCAGGCAATGCCAACCCTGTTATTTGGCTTTGGCAATCGCTTTATCGAGGCTTTCCTGAACGGCTTTCGCATCTTTGGATGTGCTGGCAGCAATCGCGTCTTTCATGCCTTCGAGATCAGCTTTGGTACCGTGTACGGCAATGACATCGATAGCATTTGTACGGGCCAGTTTGCTGGCGGCATCGTCCTTGGCGATATCGGCCAAGGCAGCAACGAGTTCCTCAGCCTTGAAATAGGTGGCTTTGGCTTTCCAGGCATCAAACTTGGCTTTGCCCATATTCTTCAGGTTTGTAATGGCCTGCCATTCGGGCAAATTCGCCGTACGCGGAGCTTTTTTCAGATAATCGAGATAGGCTTTATATGCGGCTTCGCTGGTATTTTCATGAGCCGGGAAATCATACCACATGGCAACAAGGGCTTTAGCACATTCACCCTGAGCTTTATCTTCCTGATTATCGATCACTTTGACCATATCGGGAACGATCGTGTCATTGCCGAGGCTGCCGGCCATCTGACAAGCCGTCTTGCGGACATCGACATCCGTGTCAGCCAACAGCGTACGCAGACCATCGACCAAACCTTCGACATCTTTATTCCATCTGCTGCCCATGGCATTGGCAACAGAGATACGGACATCTTTGTGTTCATGCTTGAGGTTGCCTTTCACAAAATCGGTCAAATCTTTGCTGTGCTTAAGCGAGTTTTTCATCGCACGGATACCGCGACTGAGGACATAGCTGTCCTTGTCGTTTTTCATCTGTTCAAGGATTTCTTTAATCTGAGCTTCATCTTCGAGATTTTCGAACTGATCATAAGCATAACCGCGGACAGCAGGATGTTTATGGCGAATCATTTTCTTATGGACACCATAGATTGCTTTGCCGTCCATCTTGCGAGCTTTTCTATGCTTGGGAACGCTTTTATGTGAAATACAACCGACATCAGGCTTGCCGTCTTTCATGTCGCATTTGCTAAAGCTCAACATGAGCGCTTCATATTCGACCGGTGTCATGGCATCCGGAGCAGCAAAAAGCTTATCCAAACCTTCATCCGTGAAATCCACGCCGTCCAATTTCTTCTGAGCTTCGGCAAATTCATCGGCATCAGCAGCGGCTTCAGCAGGCGCAGCAGCTTCTTCTGCTTCAGGCGCATCTGCTTTTTTACCGCAGCCTGTACAAATCAAACCAGCAGCCAACATCATCATGAGATACTTCTTCATAAACTTCTCCTCTGTTCCCCCGGATAAGTAAAAATCCCCTTTCTCATCGAACATGATGAACATCGCACACCATACACACAAATCAAACATTTGCAAACATCTTAAATTTCTGAATGCTTTGGAATACCGTAAACCGGGGCGTTGCGGGGCGAAGCACCGCAGTGGGGGTAGGTGCGTATTGGCGCGCGGCTATGTCGGCCTGACGGCCTCCATACGCCGACGCCGCGCGGCTATGTCGGCCTGACGGCCTCCATACGCCGCCGCCAATAGCACCGATGGGGGCGGCTGCCCCCTGCCCTCAAAAACTCCCCAATATGGATGCATCCCTCAGAAATCTAATAAACATTTAAAAAACACTTCAAAAAAACAATGCTTTGAGGAATACATCGAAAAAACAATGCATTAAAAATCTACGCGGCATTGAAAAAATGCATAACTTTTCTTTTGTACGCAGATAATTTCATGTATGTCACAAATATCGGCATGCTTACATGTCGGTATTTCATTCATGTGATGGCCAGTTCCATCCACAACTCACAGGAATTGCGAATGAAGCTTACCAAAACAGTCTGTTTAATGATGTCACTTTGTTTGTTCGGATGTGCCACGCAAAAGGCCCCCGTTGAACATGCCACGCAGTCAGAAGCTCCGGCAGCCACAGAAACCCCGGCAGCCCCTGAAGCCTCTAAGGTTCAATCTATGCTCGATCCCTCCAATCCGTTTGCTCAGCCCAGCACAATGCCTTATGGCATTCCTGCATTTGATAAAATCCGCTCAGAACATTTTTTACCTGCCATTGAAGCCGGTATGACCAATGCCATGGCCGAAATCGAAGCCATTGCCAACCAGACAGAACCCGCAACTTTTGAAAATACCATCGTGGCCATGGAAAAAAGCGGTGCTTTGCTCGAACGTGCACTTCGAACTTTTTCAAACCTGAATTCAACACATACCGATGATATTTTGAAGCAAACCCAGCTCGCCGTGGCACCGAAACTGGCCGCCCATGACGATGCGGTCTACATGAACGATGCCCTTTTTAAGCGCGTCGATGCCATCTATCAAGCACGTGAAACGCTCGGCCTCGATGCCGAATCCCTGCGCCTTGTCGAACGCTATTACACAGACTTCGTACGCGCCGGCGCCAAACTCGATGCCGCACAAAAAGAAATACTCAAATCCATCAATATCGAGCTTGCCACGCTGACAACTCAGTTCGGTCAAAACATTTTGGCCGACACCAACGATTCTGCAGTTTGGGTCGAAAACCAGGAGGAACTTGCAGGACTGACAACGGCCGAAATCGAAACGGCAGCAGCCGCTGCCAAAGCCAAAGGTCATGATGGCAAATATCTCATCACGTTGCGCAATACTTCCATTCAGCCCGTACTTGCCAATCTCGAAAATCGTGCCCTCCGTGAACGCGTACACGCCGCATCCCTGGCTCGATGCTCACGAGGCAATGCCTATGACAACGGCAAACTCATCGCTCAAATTGTCACACTTCGCGCCAAACGCGCAGAATTACTCGGCTATCGCACCCATGCGGATTATATTTTAGATGATCAAACCGCCAAAACCGTGGATGCCGTCAACAAACGGCTCAATGAAATGGTGC
>JAGBXG010000207.1 GCA_017629415.1 Pseudomonadota bacterium
ATTCGGTATCCTGCATGTCACGGCAGCGTTTTTCGAGTTTTTCGCCGGTGGCTTTGAGTTCATCATAAATGGCGTGGAAAGCAGCATCTTCATGATCGCGGAGGATTTCGATCGGGGAGCTGTTACGAATACCGGCAACGACGTCTTCGCCCTGAGCCTGGAAGAGAACGGTACCGTCGAGGATGTCGTGTTTGATACCGGTGACTTTATCGCGGGTGAAGTAAACGCCGGTGGCCGAACGCGGTGTACGGTTACCGAAGACCATTTCCTGGATGTTGACGGCGGTGCCGAGGCTATCAGGAATACCTTCCAAGCGACGCGTGAAGATGGCGCGTTCGTTGTTCCACGAACGGAAAACAGCTTCGGCGCTCTTCATAACCTGAACTTTCGGATCCTGCGGGAATTCGCAGTTGTACTTGGCATAAACAGCTTTGTACTTGGCGATGAGTTCGCGGAGGTCATCAGCGCTGAGGTCGAGGTCGGTCTTGGCGCCTTTTTCTTTCTTGAATTCGCCGAGGGTTTCTTCAAACGGATCTTCGCCGTTTTCATCTTTAATTTGGGCAACGACATCGCCGAACATCTGGAGAAGACGACGATAGCTGTCGAGCCAGAAACGGGCGCTGTCACCCTTGGCGAGGGCATCGACGATGGCATCGGTCAAACCGATGTTGAGGATGGTATCCATCATACCAGGCATGGAGAATTTCGCACCGGAACGGGCAGAAACGAGAAGGGGATTCTCGATATCGCCGAATTTCTTGCCGCTGACGCGTTCCATGTCTTCCAAACCCTTCATGATTTCATCGCAGAGGGCTTTGGGCATGCAGCCGTTTTCGAGGCGGTTGGCGTGGAATGTCGGAACGTTGAGGACGACCGGGCAACGGATGTCCAGAATGCAGTGCATCAAATAAAGGCCATAGCCTTTGCCGCCGAGGAGCTCTTTGAGCTCATCTTTGCTCACGCCTTCGAATTCGGGGAATGTGGCGCCTTTGTGGAAGAAATACGTGTTCTTAAATTTGCTGGTGTCGATCATGTTGTCACAACTCCATGGTTAAAAAAAGGTTACGACTCAGACAAAAGGTCAAATTTTTGACCTCCAAAAGTCGCGCGAAAATTAAACTCAATACCGCATAACGTCAAGGATTATCGCCATCTATTGCGCTCTTAACGTCACGCGGCGAATCAGATTAGGCACATTTTATATTTGGCAAATTTTTATTTTGTTGGGTGCCATGAATCGGCTTCATGAACGCACTTTCTTTATGAAATGCGTCTATGGCTACGCCATACGCCGCATTTGTTTGCGCGTCTATGGCTGACGCCATACGCCGCATTTGTTGGCGCGTCTATGGCTACGCCATATGCCGCGATTGTTTGCGCGTCTATGGCTGACGCCATACGCCGCATTTGTTGGCGCGTCTATGGCTGACGCCATACGCCGCGCTTGTGCATTGAATTCGCATATCATGAGGCCATTTGTTCCCGCATTTACGAATTTTTTAAATGCTTCAAAGCTGAATGAAACTGGAAACGATTTCGCCTCTAAATTTTAGCAACAGTATCTGTTTCACTCATGGAAAACGCCCCATATTCCAGTCCTTCTCAAGGACTCAGCCCCTTGAGTGGTGTGTGAGCCAAAGCCCTGTTGCGATTTGTTGCAGAGTCTCGAAAGAACTTTGTGTATCGTTATAAAAAATCAAAATGATAAATTTTAAGATTAAATCTTTGTATTGAGGTGTTTTCCTATTACAAGCTGGCTTGAAAGCCTTTGAAGTGTTTAGAATTGTCCAATTAGGAGTCCTTTAGCTTATGATGGCGGAGTATATTATGAGAAGTGTATATGTATTTATGTTAGTGGGAGCGGTTTGTATTATTTTTCTATCTGGCTGTCGTTCTGTTAAAGTGGATAACACACCGATTACTGTTGTTGAACTGCCGCGATATCTCGGTCAATGGTATGAAATAGCACGGTTTGATCATTATTTTGAGCGCAATATGGAGCAAGTCGTTGCCGAATATACAAAACTTGATGATGGTCACATTCAAGTCATAAATTCTGGATTCAAGGATGGGGATTTTAAGACATCTATTGGTAAAGCCAGAGTTACGACAACACCAGGACTTCTTCGTGTTTCGTTTTTTGGTCCATTCTATTCAGATTATCGTATTTTGATGCTTGACGAGAACTATCAATATGCTCTTGTTGGCGGCAGCAGCTATGAATATCTATGGATATTGTCGAGAACTCCGGTTATCAGCAACGCTGTCAAATCTATGATATTAGTTGAAGCTCAGCGCAGAGGTTATGATATCGACAAACTGATATGGGTGAAACAGGATTTGCATGAAATTGAGTTCGTTTCAGAAGAAATATTGGTGGAATCGGATAAGATTAGGATGGAAAATGACAAGGTTATGTCAGAAATAAAAGAAGTCGTAACAGAAGCAGACATAGTAAAGACAGAGTAACGCGAGCAGCAGAGAGGGTAAACATTATCCGAATCAAAAGAAAATAATCAGATTATGAAATGGTATGTGAAAAAATAAAAATGCGCACTATGCTGTTCAGCACGCAAAAAAAAAGCCCTCAGGCAAAATCCAGAGGGCTTTTGAAAAAATTTAACACATGGACGTGTTAAAATGCAGCTCCAAAGCTTAAACCTGCAAATTCAGGGGAAAAGACGGGAGAAAATCTAAAATCAGAAAGTCCAGTCTGTGCTGATTCAAGCGTTTTGATTTGTGGCACATAGTTTACAGCATCAATAATAACGAGTGCTACGCCAGCTGCTAACATGGCG
>JAGBXG010000208.1 GCA_017629415.1 Pseudomonadota bacterium
CAGTCCTTATTTAATTAGTATCACATGGGATGTAAACCGAATTTGCCACGAAAGTGTACCACTTTTTTTACAGTATCGCTTTGGCCCCCCTTCGGCGCTATTTGCTTCGCAAATACGCGCCAACCCCCCAAGCGGGGCTTTGGCCCCGCAACGCCCCGAACCGGCATCATTCAGTTCTTCATTCGGAATATTTCAGTCAATTATTTTGTCATGCTCGCAATGTAAGTAAGTGTGTGCTTTGACAAGGTAGTTTAATGTGTGATAAGCACATATGGGTTTTATTTTTGGGGGGGCTTATCAGGAGATATCATGGATTTTATTCAGGTATTGGCATTTGAAAGTCCGTCGCTTGATTTCGACGTGACAATGATAATCCAAGTATTGATATTTTTATTATTGTTGTTGGCGCTGAAAAAATATGTGTTGGTGCCTTATCTTCGTGCATACGATCAGCGTGCTGCGCTGACGACGGGTGCTCAGGAAGAGGCTCGCATGCTTCAGGAAAAAGCAGCGGATGCGAAGAAGGCATATGAAACAGAACGTCAGAAAACGTATGCCGAGGTGGAGAGTGCGCGCAAGGCTCAGGTTTCTGAGGCCAATGCAGAGGCATCTGTTTTGGTCGAGGCAAAGCGTGCAGAAGTACAGCGTGATATTGTTAATCGTCAGGCTGAGCTTCAGGCAGATTTGGCGCTTGCGCGTAAGTCTGTTGAGCCTCAGATTAAAGAGCTTTCTGCGAACATTGCGAACAAAATATTGGTGTAAGTGATGGACGAGATAAATCAGGAAAAGAAAGTGAACCGCAAGCCGGTGTTAGTCATCAGCATTATTTTGGTTTTGGCATGTTTTGCGGTGCATTATGGCTGGATGAATGGCTGCAAGGATATGTATCTCTTGGATTATGAGAATGATGCAATTCTGAATTATTTCCTTGAGACATTTATTGTTCAGTGCGGCAATTTCGGTATTGTGGCGACAGTTCTTTGGTGGTTTGGTTGGCCTATGCTTCAGCAGATGGTACTGGATCGCAAAAAGAATATTGAGCGTGATATTGATGAGAGCAGCCGTCAGAAGGCAGCCGCAGAAAAAGTGTATGCGGAAGTCTCGGAAAAGCTTGCAGTTCTTGAGGAAGAAAAGCAAGAGATGGTCAAGAACTTTGCCGATGCAACAAAGGTGGAGTGTGCGCGCATAAAAGAAGATGCTCAGAAGACGGCAGAACGTATTGAACAGGATGCGCGTTCATCATTTGAGCTTCAGGCTAATGTAGCTCAGCGTGCATTTGAAGCAGAGGTGATGGCACGTGCACTTGAGGGTGCTCGAGAAGAAATCGCCCGTCGAGTTCAGGGAGATCCTGCACTTCGTGACAGACTGATTGAACAGGGCATTGCGTCCCTTGAGATTTAGGAGGCTGGTTTTGAGTTCTGACGGTACAGCCCGGCGCTATGCAGAGGCGCTTTTTAGTATAGGGAAGAGTTCTGGCAAGCTGGTTGTGTTTCAGCAGAATGCTGAAGATTTTGTACGATTGCTGGACAACTCCAAGGATTTGATGCTGTCGCTTTCGCATCCCAATATTCGTCGTGTGCAGCGCAAGGCGATTATTGATCAAGTGCTTGCGAAGTGTTCTTACGACATTGTTTTTTCTAATTTTGTTCGTCTTGTTGTGGAGCGCGGCCGTATTTCGTATTTTCCGAAAATTCTTTCGGCGTATACGGGGCTTCGTGACGAGTCTGATGGCAGGCTTCGTGGGGTTGTTGTGGTGGCATCTCCGTTGTCACCGGAACAGCGCGATCGTCTCCGTGCCAAGGTTCAGAAAAAGTTTGGACGCGATATTGTTCTTGAAGAGCGTATTGATGCGAATGTGATTGGCGGTTTCCGTCTTGAGATTGATGGCCGTGTTTATGACAGTTCGGTTCAGCGTCATCTTGAGCGTCTTCGCGAGAGCATGGTCAATCGTCTGTAGCACATGATAGGCAGAAAATGAGTCTGCCTGATATTTCAGAGATAGTATTTATTCATTTTCACATAACGTTTTACCGAAGGAAAAGCGGATGGCAATCAACATTGAAGAGATCAGTCAGATAATTCGCAAGCAAGTCGAAGATTATGACAAGCAGATCGAGGTCACAGAATCTGGCACGGTCATTACGAGCAGTGACGGTACAGCTCGTGTATATGGTCTTGAGAATGCGATGCAAGGTGAGCTTCTTGCATTCCCGAACGATGTTTACGGTCTTGTTCTTAATCTTGAAGAAGATAACGTC
>JAGBXG010000209.1 GCA_017629415.1 Pseudomonadota bacterium
ACAAAAGCGGCATATCGAACCGCAGAAACGATAGTCTACCTAGAGTAGCACATATTGTATAGCACAGGCTATGTCGGCCTTCGGCCTCCATACGCCCTGCGCGCGCGCGGACTATGTCGGCCTTTGGCCTCCATACGCCGCGCTTTTTTCTTCGTGGGGCTCCGCCCCAAACACCGCCGGGGCTTTGCCCCGGACCCCACCAAAGGGGCTGAGCGCCTTTGGAATCCCGCAATATATAGCGGTTTTCGTGGGGTAGCTTGCCCCCCTCAAATCGTAAAACCCTCAATGCACGTGTTTTATTGGCATGTCGAAATGTAGACTGTTTCTTCCTCATCCCAATCCATTTTACATCTGATATCGCATGTTTTTCTTACAGTTTATCGTCTTCGCTGCAGCTTCATAGCGTTGTGCCGTCTGCAACACATGCAGCTTCGACAGCAATACCCCAAAATGCGCCATATTTGACACTTGCACCAAGTTCACATGTCTGCATCATCAAGAAAGACCTGATGCACCTCGCATTTTTTACCTGAATTGCTTTTTTTTTAAAAAAAATCGTCACAAACGCATTGTCATTGGCATCACACGGAATGGCAACAATACCGTTGCCCCATACCTCAAGTGAATGTCATGATTTTGATTCGAGCATCTCCTTAACAACTTGAAGATGACCGCATCAAGCGGAATCACATACATAACGCATGATCTGTATTTGTTGTCAGTCCGTCCCTCTGACACAGATAACCATGCTGTCGACATGCTCTGACGAGATCATGCCAACAGCATATCATGCGGAGCCGGTGCGCGCAGACTCGAGCATGTTCGACCTGCAGACACAGTCTGGCTCCTCTCAGGTTCGGTTCGTGCCGCTTAAAATGACATGAACGACACCTTTTGATTCAGAATTTTCTGAATCAAAAAGCGAGAACCAGAGGATAGCTGTGTTTTGTGCGCACAGCGCACCCGGGCAGGGATGGCGGCGGCGGCGGGGGTGGGGGAGCCCAATGGATATTGGGCACAGCCATGTCAACGCGTATTTGCAAAGCAAATAGCGCATATGACCGACTGAAATGACGAAGCTGACGAAAAAAAGCGCCATTCCGCGAGCAAAAAACTCGAGTTTGCTTTGATGAACGCAGCAAATCAGATTTCTCTCACATCGGAGACAACGCCCGAAGGGTGATAGTGAAGCAAATGCTGCTGACGAAGAATGTGCACCAAAGGACGAGCAAAAAAAAAGCCCCGAAGAAATCGGAGCTTTTAACATAAATTGCATTCAATCCCAGGATTAAAACACTGCAAACTGTCGAGATAACCGCCATGAACTATCAAGATTTGGCATCATGCTCAGATTTGGCATCATCGCCGTTTTTGTCAGCATCATTTTGAGCTTTATCTGATTTCTCGGTATCAACAACAGCAGGTTCATCCGATTTAACGGCCTTGGCTTCTTCCGATTTAACTGCATTGACTTCTTCCGAAACTTGATGACGGCGTTTCCTGCGTTTTCTTGGTCTGCGGTTCAAGTTTAAATAGATGGTATTGAGCATGCCAAAAGCCACGAAATAAAGCACGAGCAGGAAAAAGGCGACTGAAGGTGTATAGAGGAAGCACATGGCAGCAAAAAAGCTTACGCCAATCAGCACGTATGCATAATCGCCTTTGGTCTTTTTGCCTTTTAACGTCTTATATTTCACATTCGAAACCATCAGCAAACCAACAGCAATGGTAATGGCCCCCAAAGTCTTGATTTCAAACGGCGTAAAAGAGGTAAAACCTGTATCGATAGCAGCCAATACAAGAGCTGCAAGACAAGCAGCACCGCCAGGTGCAGGAATCCCTTTAAAATACGTCTGCACTCCTTCATCCGGTGCTTCAATATTGAATCTGGCCAAGCGAAGCAAACTGCCTGATATAAACAAAAAGCAAGCAATAAGCCCAAAAACACCGGCCTGATGCAGGGCAAAACCATACATCAAAAAAGCCGGAGCCACACCAAAGCTGACTCCATCCGCCAAGCTGTCAAGCTCCATGCCGAATTTGGTAGATGTATGTGTCAAACGTGCAACTTTGCCATCAAAAGTATCAAAGACAATACTGCCAATAATGGCCAATGCCGCATAAAATAACGATTCTAACCGGGCATCGCCGGAATATCCCATCGATTGAAAAACAAAGGTCATCGACCAAAAACTGCAAAACACAGACCCAAGCGTCACCAGACTTGGCAAAGCAAAGCGTGCCTTTTTAATTTTTTTCATTTTGGACATAAAAAGAACAATCCTTGTTAAAAGCAAACAATGCCGTCACGATTTCAGCGTCCAGCGCGATGTATCGCGAGCATCGATTTTAGCGAGTGTTTTTTCAAAAACCTCAGCCATAGAAATATTTCGTGAATTGGCCAGACAAGTGAGTACAAAAAGCATATCGCCCAGTTCTTCTTCAACAGAACCAGCCTGTTCGCCAGTTTTAGGTTTCTTGACACCTGTTTCATGACTGACAGCTCGCGACAGTTCTCCAAGTTCCTCAGTCAATCTGGCGATTTGTACCAACGGCGGAAAGTAGCCTTCTTCAAACTGAGAAATCCAATGATCCACACGTTTTTGAGCTTCATCAAATGTCATAACACCTCAAAAAGCAGGCTTAAACGCAATCCAACACAATCATTTCATCTGCCTTCAAGAACATGTGAACAGATGAAATTCTAGCAATACCATATCAAACTCTGCGTTTCAGTGATACCAGCCGAATCCGCATCATTTCAAACGCACAACATATTTTAAAATATCCCTGAATGCAACAAATCCATAATCCTATATACCGCGAATGACGGCAGCAAATAAACTTTAGACATCATAACGATTTAAAGTATTGCAACGGCATAACAAATGTACCTTTTTAAAGTTACGCACACTCTAAATAGTTCAACAAAAATCGAGCCATCAATACAATCCAAAGCCTTCCAAATAAATATTATTTTTATAATTTTAGAGCACACACATATATTTTTTAAATCATCAAAACCAACATCCCAAATAAATATATACAAAACCAACATCTTACCTGTTTGCACTGCACACAAATTTGACATCAAAGCGTCAATTTTAGCATAAAAATCAACACATTTTGCATCATTTCAGGATAATTCAGAATGCCTTTCAAAGGTCCAAATTTATCAGGCGCGACAAATATTATTATTTTTCTGCTAGCCAAAATCTCATTAAAATGATATAAAATTCAGTCCGGTACGGCATGTGCGCACGACAGCAAAACGACTCAAGTGCCCAAACCGTGCTTTTGGCAATGTTTTCCATATCGATGCTTTTTTAAATGCTTCGATAAAACACGGAATATAGACGGTAAAAAAACCGTTAATGACCGTGTGCTAATGCATTCGCCTGCAAAGATCAAGGAGGAAAAGAATGCTTGAAACTTTAAAAAGGAACACTGTAGCGATGAAAGATAACCCTTTTAAATGGCAAGTCGGTGAACGCGTTGTTTATCCAAGTCAAGGTGTAGGGGAAATCGTTGCGATTGAAGCAAACGAACTTTTTGGACCAGGCGCACAAGTCTATGTCCTCGAGCTCATTCAATCCCCCCGGCGTGTCACTATCGCTACCGAAAAAGCTGAAAAAGGTGCCCTGCGCCCCATCGTCTCAGCCGAAGAAGCTAGCAAAATTATCGCCTCACTGAAAGAACCACCCCCCGCTGCCAAATCCATACCATGGACAAAACGCCAGCGTATCCTCAACGATAAACTCGCCAGCTGCTGCCTGCAGGATGTCGCCGATGTCGTCCGTGAACTCTATCACCTCAAAAATGTCAAAGACCTCAGCTTCAGCCAAAGAAGACTCTTCGATACAGGCATCGGACTTATCGTCCAGGAATTATCCATCTCTTTGCAACGCCCAGTCGAAGATATTGAAGCCGAAATCCGTGCAATATTCGTCTAATACTTGACAAATCCACATTCTTCCTTTATACGCCCCGCGCTTTTTGCTCCATTTTGGCAAAAAGCGCGTTTTTTTCGATGCGATCTTGTTTCACCGATATCCCTTCGGAATGAAACGGATCATGACATCCCAGCGTTTCAATAAAGATAACGCTGATATTGCGGTAAGTACCGCGAAAGGTTTTGGACAGCACAATTCGTGCACTTGTGACATTTTTTTTAAAGGAACACTCAAAATGAGCCGTTACACTGGTCCGCGCGTTAAAATTCTTCGTCGTTTTGGTATCGCTCTTCCCGGTTTGACCCGTAAAACAATCGCCGAAGGCGCAAATCCTCCCGGTGAACATGGTGCCGGTCACCGCCGTAAAGCCAGCGAATATCGCGAACACCTCGACGAAAAACAGAAAGTTCGTTTGAACTATGGCCTCAGCGAACGTCAATTCGTTATCTATATGAAAGCCGCTATCAGCAGCAAACTTGACACCGGCCTCCGCCTCTGCCAACTGCTCGAAAGCCGCCTCGACAACGTCGTCTTCCGCGCCGGCTATGCTCCCACCATTCCTGCTGCACGCCAAATCGTCAACCACGGTCACATCCTCGTCAACGGCCGCAAAGTTGATATCGCCAGCTTCCAGGTTCGTCAGGGTGATGTCATCTCCCTCCGTGAACGCAGCAAAAAAATCGTTGCTATCCAAGAATCTTTCGCCACACCTTCACTCGCTCGTCCGAGCTACCTCGAAGTCGATGCCGAAAAACAAACGGCTAAGATGATCAATCTTCCCGCCATCGAAGATGTCCCCATCACCGACCTCAAGACAAACCTCATCATCGAGTTCTACAGCCGCAAGGTGTAAGCATTCGGGGCGCCCGACAGGGCGCCTTTTTTTGTACATTCCTTCCCCCACTCTACCTCTAAAATACGAAATCAAATATGGCACCACAGTTAAAAGCAGCTATCCCCAAAGGTACTCGCGATTTTCTTCCCGCACAAATGCGTCAAAGACATCGCGTTATGGAAACCATCCGGCGAGTCTACGAACGCCACGGCTTTGCACCCATCGAAACCCCAGCTATCGAAAACCTCGAAACGCTCATGGGTAAATACGGCGAAGAAGGCGATCAGCTCCTGTTCAAAATTCTCATGCGCGGTGCAAAAGCTGCCTCCGGACAATGTGACTTAGGACTCCGATATGACTTGACCGTCCCCTTGTCACGTTTTGTTGCCATGCACCAAAATGAAATCGGACGCATTTTCAAAAGATATCAAATCCAACCCGTCTATCGTGCCGACCGCCCAGGACACGGACGATTCCGCGAATTCTATCAGTGCGATATCGATATGATCGGCGCTCTCGCACCTTTGCCCGAAATCGCATTGCTCCATGCCGTCAGCGATGTTTTCGCCGAACTTAAATTTGACGGCGTATGCATCCATCTCAATGATCGACGTATTCTCCGCGCCCTTATCGATGTCTGCGGTATTGCTGTAGAACAGGAAACAACCGCTATCACCGCCATCGATAAACTCGATAAAATCGGCAACGACGGCGTGCGCAAAGAACTTATCGATCGTGGCATCGCCGAAGACAGCGCCGGAAAATTGCTCACCTTGATCCATGCAAAAGACACTAACGTCGAAACACTCAATGCCATGGAAACGCTGTTTGAAGGACGCGAGGAAGCCCTTAAAGCCGTGGCTGAACTCCGCATTATTACGGATGCCGCCGCGCATTTCGGCACAGCTACGCAAATTCGCGTCAGCCCGGAACTTGCTCGCGGTCTCAACTATTACACAGGCGCCATCTTTGAAATCCAAGCCGAAGGCCTGAGCTCAAGCATCGCCGGCGGCGGCCGCTATGATAAGCTCATTGGCATGTTCTCAGGCCGCGATATTCCAGCCGTCGGAATCAGCCTCGGATTCGAACGCATCTGCGTCATCATGCAAGAACGCGGCATGTTCGAAGATATCCGCAATGATGTCGATGTCGTCGTCGCACCCGCCGTTGCCGAAGCCCTTCATGCCGCCACCAGCTTCAGCAGTATCGTGCGCGGACTCGGCTTGTCCTGCGAACTCTATCCAGGATTTGATAAACTCAAGAAACAATTCAACTATGCCAATGACAGACATGCACGATATGTCGCCGTCTTCGGTACAGATGAACTTGCCGCCGGCACCGTCACACTCAGAGACATGGAAAGCGGTACACAAACAACAGCACCCGTTGAAAACCTTAAATTTGTCGACGGAAAACTCGTGCTTTAATCTAAAACCCCATCTGCCGTGCGTATTGGGCTTAGCCCAATAGCGCGGCATAGCGTGCGTATGAAATAGCACGCCCCAAAATGGCAGTATATTTTAGCTAAGCTCGCAAAAATATTGGATATTTTGCCGTTTCGCCTTATAGTATATTGCCTTTTTTTAAAGGTGTTCTGATACGATTTTTATAACTTTGGAGAAGCCGCATGCTTCAGGACTTGCGAGCTCAGAAAAATAACTGGCTCATCGTTTTACTGTTCGGAATTATTATTATCGTCTTTATCTTCATGTTCGGCATGCCCGGCGCGGATTCCGTAGCATCAAGAGCACAGGATGACGTGGCTTCTGTCGGAAGTCATGATATCGGCTATGATTTGATGCGAAGCATGATTTATAAGAATTACGACGACAACGTCTTCAGTTCTATGCAGTATCCCGCTGTGGCACGGCAAGTGACCGAAGGCATTGCAGTCATTTATTTGCTCGCCGATGAAGCTCGCGCGGCCGGACTCCGCGTCAGTGATGAAGAATTGCAAGATTATTTGACCAATTGGGAATCCGGAAACCCGGATATCCTCAGATTGGGATTCCTCCATCAAAATAAATTCTCACAACGCAGTTATAATGATGCCCTCGCGCGTCTCTCGATTTCTGCGAAAGATTATGAAAACTATAAACGCGAAGAATTGCTGGCAGTGCGCTACATGACACTGATGGCTTCTTCCATTACTGTTTCTGATGAATCGCTTTGGGCCGATTATGCCATTGCCAATGCTACGGCTACACTCGAAGTCGTACGCCTGACAAATGCCCAGGTCGGTGCCACGTTCAAACCTATTACACCTGCTGAAATTTCGGCTTTTGAAACTTCCAATGCCGCCGATATTCAGAAATATTATGATGAACATCTCGGAGATTACACGACCCCTCCAAAGATGAAATTGCATCAAATCGTCATTCAAAAAGATTTCTCAAAACTCACAAACCCGGGTGCCAAAACGACGAAAACATTTCAGCCTGCCGAGCGTTTCGCCATTGCCCGTACGGAAATCTTTGACAAAAAATCTGATTTCGCCCAAGCCTATACAAATTATGACGAATCAGAAGATAAATCACTGCAAGGTATGACCGGCCTGCTCGATGTCGGCATCATGGCAGAAGAACTCCAAACCGCACTCGCGGGTAAAAAAGTCGATGAAATCATTACGGCTGAACTTTCTGACCGCTTCATCATTGCCAAAGTCGTCGATCAAACCGAAAAAATCGTCAAACCTCTTGATGAAGTCAAAGCTTCTATCGCTCAGAAATTGCTCGAAGAACAGCGCATCAAGAATAAGACAGAGGAAGTCGCCACAAACTTAATCGCCCAGGCTCAGGCTGGAAAATCCCTGGCTGAATCCTTGAATGCGACTTTATATCTTAACGTCTTGGCTGAACAGCCCATGGCACCGGCCGCCCCTGCTGCTCCCGCCGATGGCACACAGCCTGATGCCGCCGCTCCCGCCGATGGCACACAGCCTGATGCCGCCGCTGTTGCTGCTGCACCTGTGATGATTCCCGTGCCTACCGATTTACCCATTGTCGCCGAATCCTCGCGAGTCAAAGTTGCAACCGTCAGCGATATTACGAGCAATACGGGATTCCTGATGGGGATCGGCGTGAACGACGATTTGGCTCGCGATGTCCGCAACGCAGCTGCCGGCACCATGTGAACCAAAGCCTATACTATCGGTATGGACACCGTCATTGTCCGCGTCGTTTCTAAACAAG
>JAGBXG010000210.1 GCA_017629415.1 Pseudomonadota bacterium
CATGCCCTGAAGACGAATGCAGCCCCAAAACTTGCGCAGATTTGAACATCACTTGCGGACAGACAGACGACGGATGCGGAAATAGCATCGATTGCGGCACATGCCCTGAAGACGAATGCACCCCCAAATCATGCGCAGATTTGAACAAAACCTGCGGACAGACAGACGATGGATGCGGAAATAGCATCGACTGCGGCACATGCCCGGATGGGCAATCGTGTCAAAATGGCACTTGTCTTTGTGTGCCCAAAACATGCACACAACTCGGTAAAAATTGCGGCAATCTCGATGACGGCTGTGGAAACATCTTAAATTGCGGCTCATGTGCCGACCATCAAACCTGCGAATCCAATATCTGCAAGTCACCGGCAATACGAGATATCTATCCCAAACGCAAAAGCATCAAAGGCTTGCAGCCCGATTTTCAGGATGTCAATCAAGTGATTGGCAATGAAACACACGGCGTTGCCATGAATCTCGTCTGGGAGTTTTGGCAAGCTGAGCAGAAAACCTCATGCGCCGCCGGTGAAGTTCTGTACGATGGCTACTGTTTCAGTCCAAACACGGGAAATCCTGCCCAAACAGCGGCTGCGATTAAAACCTATAGCGATGCCGGTGTCGTGGTTACTGCTGTGATTTACGGCGTCCCCGCATGGGCGCGCCGAAACTGTGCCTCTGGAAGTGTGGTCGCCCCTTATTTCTGTGCGCCTAAAGATGCAAATGCTAAAGATTATGGCCGTTTCGTCGGCTTCTTAGCCCATTATTTTAACGGTGAAAACGGACACGGCCGAATCGCAGATTTCGTCATTCATAACGAAGTCAATGCCAGTGAATGGTTCAATATCGGGTGTACCCAAGGCACATGCAACGTCGATACATGGACTTCGGTATATGCAGACAGCTGGAACTGGGCATACGACTATGCCAAAAAAGAACAAAAAGAAGCCAAAGTTCTCATCTCTTTTGAACACCATTTTGGCAATACTTATGATTCGATGTTGAATAACGCGAGACCTGTTGTCAGCGCACAAACGTTTTTGAGCAAACTCGTGCCTAAACTTGGAAACCGGGATTGGCGCATTGCATGGCACTCCTATCCCCCCAATTTAGGTGATCCTGCTTTTGGGGCAAATGACTGGCCGCGTATCACTTTTGGCAACATCGGTGTGATTGCAGGCTGGCTTCGCCAACATTATCCAAGCGATCCCCATGCCTGGGAAATTCAATTGACCGAAAATGGACTCAATGGCAATGGCGCAAGCATGCAGCAACGGCAGCGTACTCAACTGTGTCAGGCTTTTGAAAATATTTTAGGGACACCGGGAATAGAAAATTTCATCTATCATCGCCTGATCGATATCGCCGAAGAAGGCCTGAATCTCGGGCTTTGGAATGCCGATGGCTCTGCCAAACCCGCATGGGAAATCTTTGCTTTAGCCAATCGAAATCTAGGCAATGGCTGGCCGGCATGCGGTTTTCAGCACTTGCCTTATGTCCGCATGAAACGCGGTTCCAACAGTTCAAGCATGCATTGGATTACAACGCGTCAGTTTCCAAGCGGATTCCAGTTTGAACGCGCATGGAAAATACTGCGCGAACCTGCCGAAGGCACCCGAATGGTCTATGAATGCCGTGTTGGTGGTGCAAATGGCAATCATGCCATGATTTCGACCGATCCCTCGTGCGAAGGACAATTCAACATGGGGCCTATGGGGTATGTTTATACGTCTCAAGTCACTGGCACATCCCCCATCTATCGCTGTTATGTCAACACCAACGGTTCACACTTTGTATCCCCGGCATCTAACTGTGAAGGTCAGAAAACCGAAAGCCTGATCGGATATGCCATCCAGGAGTAAAGCCATGATAAACTATTATTACTGCGCCTCAGATATTGCTTTAGAAACAGATATCCATGGCATTCAAACCGTCAAACGCGCGTCACAACCTGTCACCTTGACACCAGTTCGAACGCACATCATCGATTTTTTGCTGAAATATCCCAAGGCCTCTTTCGATGAAATCGTGGCTGCTTTAGCCATGATGACCGGCAAACCGCCTGTGCCGGCTTCTGTTGCCTCCGATCTTGAAGAACTCGGACGCATGCATCTCATCGCCTGCCAAACATTGCCGCCGCGCCTCAACATGCCCTATCCCATCGACCATACCTGCGAATGCTGCGGTTGTTCCTGTCTTGCACAACTCGTTGGACCTTTAACAGACAATGAGCATGCCAATATCCTGGATGCCCATCAGGATTTAGCTGCTTCCGGCGCTGTACCCGCCGATGTCAATCCCATTATGAAAGGCCTTAAACCCGATGGCACATGCCTGCATTTTCTCAATTTTCCCGGCAAACGATGTTTCTTTTTGGGAGATGACAATCTTTGCAAAATTCACGGCAAATTCGGTGCCATGAAAAAACCGGCAGCTTGCCGGCGATTCCCTCTGATTGCCATTCGCACAGAATCTGAAATCAGAATCGGCATCAAACCTTATTGCTATGCCAATATGCGCGTATGCAAACTCGAACCGGCAGCATCGGATGCCCTTGCCTGGTACGAAGCGGCTCAATCCACGCCAAACACAGCACATCTCGATGCTCAGCATCGCGAGATGAAAATCATGCTCGACGACTTAATCGAAAATGCCGCCTTCCGTCCCGTGATACGCGTCCCCGATCCCGACGAAGCCTTACAAGCCTCTTTGCAAGAAACTCAGATTCTCAGCTGGCTTCAAAGCCCCATCCCCTTTGCAGGCTTGCTTGCTTCGCTCATGCAAGGTGCCCCCTCAAAACTCGAGACATTCCCTAAACCCTTTATCCAAGACGTCCAGCGTGCTTTCAAAACACTTGCGGGAATGCTCAAGACCGAAGCCGATAAACTTGGCACCACCCCACATGCCAAACATGCACACGATTTGTGCGCATTGCTTGAAAAACCACTGACAAATTTTGATTGTCTCAAACCAGATCATCCCTTTGGCAAATATGTGCGCATCGCCTTATATGAAGCCGTATTCCTCCGCGAAACCTCGCGATTTCCTGCCGTATCCCTGGGAACCTTCGCTCTGGCTTTAGGCGCACTGGCAGCCGCTCAAGACCCCAACAACGCTGACACGCATTTCACAGCCTGGATGCGTCTGTTTGCACAAACCCAAGCTTTCTCCATGCTATTTCCGACACCGCAAGCCATGGCAGCCCTGGCACGACATCTCTAAAACATATCCAAACAAGGTATTTTCCATGGAAGGGGGCCGAGCCCCCTGCGGCGCTATTTGCTGCGCAAATACGCGCCTACCCCCAACCGGTGCTTTGCCCCTGACCCCACCAAAGGGCGCTGCCCTTTGGAAACCTGCCAAGGGGCTGAGCCCCTTGGAACCCAACATAAAAAAAGCGGCGTTCTGTTGAACGCCGCATTTTTTATGCATTGTTTACATATTTTCAGTGCCGGGTTGCGGTCCCTGAGGTCCTTGCTGCTGTTGCTGTGCAGCTTTTTCAGCTTCCTCGCGTTCGCGGTCTGCTTTTTCTTTTTCGTAGACGCAGTCATACCACTGGCAGCTGCATGCAGACAGTTCGTTTGACATGGCTTCGAGTTCTTCGGTGGTGACTTCGTCATTCGCGAGTACAGCATCCGCGCGTTCAAGGAGAGGCGGTGTCATCTTCTTGAGTTCGTCGCTGGCCAAGTCGGAGTTTTCGCGCTGCAAACGTGAGATACTGAAAACAAAGCTTTGAAGTTTATTTTTAGCGACCAGGTGAGCCTTGCGAGCTTCGTCGGCCTCGCGAGCCGCTTCAGCATCGGCGATAGCACTGCGGATTTCGTCATCGGTAAGGCCGCCGGCGCCCATCAAAACGAGAGATTCTGTTTTATTTGTTTTCTTGTTTGTAGCCGAAACCCGGAGCACACCGTTGGCATCGATATCAAAGGCGACTTCAATTTGCGGCACTGCGCGCGGTGCGGGTTCGATGCCAGCCAATTCAAATTGTCCGAGGAATCGATTTTCAGCAGCGAAATGTCTTTCCCCTTGATAGACGTTAATGGTGACGCTTTCCTGGTTATCGACGGTTGTACTGAAGAGTTTAGTTTTCTTTGTTGGAATGGTGGTATTGCGGTCGATGAGAGAAATCATCAAGCCGCCGTTGGCTTCAACACCAAGTGTGAGCGGTGTGACATCGAGCAAAACGATATCGTGGACATCGCCGGCCAAAACGCCGCCCTGAATCGCAGCACCGAGTGCGACGACTTCATCGGGATTGAGGCTGTGATTGGGGGCACGTCCGAAATAACGTTCGACTTCGGCCTGAACGAGAGGAATGCGGGTAGAACCGCCGACGAACAGGACTTCAGAGACATCACTGGGTTTGAGTCCGGCATCTTCGAAAGCCCGTTTACAGCAATCCAGGCTGCGTTCGATGAGCGGCCGGATCATGGCTTCGAGCTGAGCACGTGATAAGGTGGTACGGAGATGTTTGGGTCCGGTTTGATCTGCGGTCAGGAAAGGCAGATAAATTTCCGTCTGAACCATGGACGACAGTTCCATTTTCGCTTTTTCTGCGGCTTCACGGACGCGTTGAATAATCATGGAATCGCCGCGGACATCGAGTCCTGTTTCAGCTTTAAACTGATCGAGCAGCATATCAAGAATGGCTTGATCGATATCATCGCCGCCAAGATGCGAGTCACCGTTTGTGGCCAGGACTTCGATGACACCACCGCCGATTTCGAGGATGGAGATATCAAAGGTGCCGCCGCCGAAGTCGTAGATGGCGACTTTTTCTTCGCGATCTTTATCGACACCGTAAGCCAGAGCTGCAGCAGTCGGTTCATTAATGATACGGCGCACATTCAAGCCTGCAATTTCGCCGGCAACTTGTGTGGCACGGCGCTGTGCATCATTAAAATAAGCCGGAACTGTGATGACAGCTTCTTTGACCTGTGTACCGAGATAATTTTCAGCACATTGTTTAAATTTGGACAAAATTTGTGCTGAAACTTCGCTGGGGCTGTAAACTTTGCCCATAATCCGCACGCCTAAATCGCCGTTAAGCTGATCGCATGTCTCATAAGGCACGCTTTTTCTGTCGGCTTCGGGCACTTCATCATAACGTTTTCCCATGAAACGTTTGATGGAATAAATGGTGCCTTGCGGATTAACAAGGCACTGACGTCTGGCCAAATCGCCGACCAAAATACCGTCATTTTCCGTATATCCGACAACGCTGGGGGTGACACGGCTGCCTTCTGCATTGGCGATGACGACAGCTTTACCGCCTTCAAAAATGCTCAATACAGAATTTGTTGTTCCAAGATCGATTCCTATAATAGATGACATTGTTTTATCCTTTATTCATATCAAAACTCTGTCGGCTCATCATGCCGACCAAACAAAAAACATATTTGTCCCCAAACTCATCTTGGCAAGCCCCGCAAATTAAAAAACACATTTCTCAAGTGTATGAGTCACGGTTGTCAAATACCAAAGCTGATTGGCAATGAAGTTTGGCATAAGTCAGATTTAAAAAATGGCCATTTTGTTGCAGTTCGTACTTTTTTTACGTTGAATGAGAAGTGCAAAATGAAGTATCTTATAGCGAGTTCTATCAACGCCGGGATCGCCGGATTACATCAAAATTGAATTGAAGCATTCTGCGTCCTGTATCATTACAAAGAGGATAAAATGTCGAAAAAGCTGTTTGTAGGCGGCTTAGCATGGGCCACAACTGACGACACTCTTCATGCTGCCTTTGCACCGTTTGGTGAAATCATTGAAGCCAAAGTCATTTGTGAACGCCAAACCGGTCGTTCTCGCGGGTTTGGATTTGTAACTTTTGTCAATGATACCGATGCAGATGCCGCACGTGAAGCTCTGCATGGACAAACTATTGATGGGCGAACGATACGCATTGATTCTGCCGATCAGGCCGTCAAACGTTCTGCCTCCGATGAAAAGAAACGTCCCCGAAACTTTACGCGCGAAAATCGTCCAAACACAGAAACTCGCGAGGCTAACGAACGCCGTCCGCGTCATTCCGAACGCCCTAAATATGTTGCCCCCAACGATTTTCCTCAAGACACAGTCGCCAATCGCCGCGACACGCGAAAAAAAGATCGTAAAAGCGATCGTGATCGCTACGAAGACGAAGAACGTTGGTAACATTTAAGCTTTATAATTCAGGCTTTGCTATGCCGGTTCCCGGCATACGCAAGCCCTGGTTGGAGAATCAAAAAAGAACCCAAACATCAGTTATGATTTTATTTGTGATGATGAGGGTATGTTTGTTGGCGAAAATATGGAAGACCGAAACATCAACGCATTTTCGATTCTTCCTTACCGTATGCATATCTTTCAGCAGCCTTTGTTCGGAAATATTCTCATGTGTGCCACAGATAAAAATACTGGCGAATATGCAGACGAATTTGATGTCACAGAAGCCAAACGTATTCTTAGCGAACTTTACATGATTTAGGCAGTCAATAAAGATGATTATTAAAAAACAAAAAAAAGACATAAACAGGCGACGTGCTTTTGAGATGGCATTGGACAAAGCAAAGTTTCAGGCGGTTGTTGCAGACCATGCCGAACAAATGTTGCAGAACTGGTGTCTGATGGAATATTGCCGTTGTTATCGTCACGATTTAGCAGAGACATATGAGCATTGGCGTACAGAGCTTGAGACGCAGCTCAACACCATAGCACGAAAACTCGTAAAGGGCGACAAGCTCAAATGGACGAAACAAGTGATGATTCACGAAGAAGAGTTTAATCATGCAGAGAATGTGTTTAATGCCTGTCGCGTTAAATTCAGACATGAAAACAGAGGTGGATTAGGAATTACAGAAAAGGAACAACATACTGTTTGCAGTCATTGTGCTAATGAAATCTACGATATCATAGAATGCATGGCATCACAGGATATTACGGTTTACACTGACGGCAGATTCCCACCTATGGAAACACTTAAATAGTTGACAGTATGGACTATTCGAGGAAACATGAAGCCCAATTCGTGAGAATGGACAAATCAAATTCTAATGAATTTGAAGCCCACCGCCTTTAGCTGGTGGGTAGTTCCATCTCTCTTTATTTTTGCGGTGTGCTCATGTCGTACAAACGAACGAATAAAACAGATGAACCCGGCTATTGACGGCAGCGCCGTCAATACACCGGGCTTTTTTTATACAGATAAACGCCAGCTACGTCCGACCTCACGGGATTTGTTTCACTATGCAAAAACTGATTTACTTCGTTTATCGAAGTTATCCGTTTTTGCAGTCTTACCCAAGACTGTAGCTCATGCGTTCTTACCCAAGACTGTAGCTCATGGAGCATTGGGTATGAGGCTGCCCAATATCCATTGGGCTCCCCCACCCCCACCGCCGCCGCCATCCCTGTCCGGGTGCGCTGTGCGCACAAAACACAGCTATCCTCCAGCTCTGCATTTTAACTCAGTCAAAGGCTGAACTGAAATGCCGCTTCCTGTAAATACATGGAACAGAAAGAGAGCTTGAAAGAACCAACTGTGCCTGCA
Source organism: Pseudomonadota bacterium (assembly GCA_017629415.1). Next base: position 7,529 of record JAGBXG010000210.1, read on the forward strand.
GATTCGACCACTCTCGATTCTGCGCGCACCGGCTCCGCATGATATGGATCATATCAATCCTCGTCAGGATTAAAATCATCCATCATTGTTTGGGACAGAGGGACGGACTGACACCAAACACAAATCATGCGTTATGTGTTAGATTCCGTCAATGACGGTCATCATGGGAATTTCGAGGTGGAGAGCGAGCATTCATCTTGGCGATATCAACTTGGCAGCGGTATTACTGCAACCCGTGTGATGCCAACGAAGAATGGTTTGTGACGATTTTTTTTAAAAAAAATTGCATCCATCCATTTTAGTTTCCCAAGCTCGCAATATTCGACATGGATAAAAAATTTAAGTATGAAAATTGTCGATGATTCAGAGCTTTTTAGAAACAAACTCAACGTGTGATAAGGTTTTCATTCAGAGTTTTTTAGAAACAAACTCAACGTGTGATAAGGTTTCATTTTGTATCAAACCATCAAAACAACGAATTTCAGCAGAAATTAAAAATGTAAAAGCACGAAAAGGATTATTTTTCTGATATTTGTGAAGATAGGATTACAAAAGTATAAGATATATCGTCCTTTGGATATGCCATCCAAAGGGCAAATCACATAGAATGGGATGATTGGCATGAATACGCAGGACATCGTTCAAAAGTTACGCAGGCTTCACACTTTGCTTGTTTTAGGCAAACGCAGCAATAACCTTGCATTGGCCATTCGCCGGGCTTTGGATGCTATCGATGCATGGCCGGAAGATGCGCGCGTCATGGTTCAAAAAACACCTGTTCGTATTCTGTTTGCAGGATATGGCCCTAAGTTTATCAAACTGTTCGAAGAATTGCTCAAGACAGGCGATATTGCCATGATCCATCAGTTGCAGCCAGAATTTGATCCTTTCTTCTGTTATCTTTGTGAAATTCCGGGCATTGGTGAAACAATGGCGCGCCGGATGTATTTTGATCGAAGTATTCGTTCCATGGATGATCTGCGCATTGCATACAGCAACAATATATTGCAGCGCATTCCATCATTTGGGGATATCAGGCTTAAAGCAATTGAAGATGTTTTATGGATATCCCAAGCCAGGGATGATTCGCCGGCAGATATTCCGGCTCCAACACCGTCACAGCTGGCATTGCCTTCGATATATCCGCGTCATAACATGTCAGGCAGTTATCCGCATTTCTCCGGCGGACATGAGATGACACCAGCACTGGAATATACAAAATCGTACGGTCAAACCTACGATTCTTTTACTGATTTAGAGACGAATGAAGAAGAGGATTTGTTTGAGCCGACACCAAGACATGCCAATATATCGCAAACAAACATGCCGCAGCCTTATGATGGGCATTCCCAAGATTTATTTCAGCCGGAATTATCTGTCCAAAACAGTATGAATGGACGCATACCGTCGAGCAAAACAGGATTGCGGTCTTTACCGGGATTAGGCGCAGCCGAAACGGCAAAACGTACCATTTCACAGCCCAATACCACCGAGCGTGTGGATACGCCATCGCTGGCAGTTTTTAATGCCATACCGGCTTCTGCTGTTCAACGCACAACGCCTGTTCAAGACATGCGGCCAGGTACAGCCATTTCTGCATCTGTTCAAGACATGCGGCCCATTGCATCTGCCTCCGAAATCCATCATGCGATTGCCCGAACCATTCAAAATCAAGACAATCAACCTGAAAATGCTTTAGTCAAATCCCAGCTGGAAGCATTTATCGCGCAAGATTTGAAAGAACATGGCCTTTTGTCTGCCCCAGAAGCGAGAATGCAAAATTTAGAAACTCAAAAAGCTTATCCCATGGGGTATACAGATGAGGCGCGTATGGCGTGCGAAGCATGCCATAGCGGCGCAAAGGCATCGTATGAGGCCAAAGGCCGAATAGAAGCCGAAACAAATCTCGCGCAGCGTATGGCGTGCGAAGCATGCCATAGCGAAGCAGCAGCATCGTATGAGGCCAAAGGCCGAATAGAGGCTGCGCCTGAACACCCTTCAAGCTGTACTATCATTCGTACAGAAACATTGCATGCCGCAGAAATTATCACCGATGAACTTGTCGCGACTTTGCTCAAATGTGATGTCCTCATTGCCGAAAATATTCAAATCGACAGACGAATGCCGGAAATGCCTGAAAATGCCCAAGCCGAAATGAAAACCGATAAACTTTCTGCTTCAGCGATTTATGCAGATTCCATCACAGCACAAATTGTACGTGTCAAAACAGTCCGGGTGCGTTATCTCATCTCACAGGTGATTCGCGGATGATTTTCCTTTTAAAGCTCGATTATGCGGTCCTATAAATTTTATTCTTCCGTCACTTTCAAGATCTTTGCGGCCATGCTCCTGATTGCAGTGGTGCCGGTTGTAGCGACACTTGTCATTTTTGACCGCATTTCCGAATTTAATCAGGACTTGCAGGAAGAAGCCGCTGAAAGCATTGACGGCGTTTCCGAAATTTACCGCGCCTGGGTCAAAGCAGAATCCAGTCGTATTGAACTGATTCAAAAAAATCTCGCTTTGCAAACCGACGCCTTGCTCGACAAACATCAAGTCGTGCGCGTTGCCGATATCTTTCAAAGTCATAGTTTCCAACAGGATTTACAAAAACTGTTCGATGAAACCGTGGCCTCTGATGCCATGATTGCCGACATCCGCCTGATCTTTAATATGGAACCTGTCGTTCAGGCAAGCCGTTCGCAAATGTCACGCTCGGAATACAATTTTCAAGCCGTAACCGTGCCTGTCGCCATCTACTCAAGGTTTGCCAATCGCGCACAGTTTGGCGGCGATTTGCCAGCTGATGAAACGATTCCTGTACTGATCGCACAACCCGTAGGCGATAGCGGTACACTGGCTTTGCCAGACACTTTGCCAGACAGCCAAGCCGTTCTGCCCGAAACCATGAGAGGCCATGCCGAAAATGATGCCCCGATGGCATCGACTCGCGGGGTTCACCTGGTACTCATGTTCGCCATCGAAAAAGCTCAAAACGCCAGATATGAACAGTTGGGCGAAAAAAGATATCGTCACGGTGCCATTTCTGCCATGCAGGCAGACGAAACCACTCGCGTGACATCGCTCTACCAGGCCATCTTTTTTTCCATCGCCGCACTCGTCTTCATTTTGGCTATCGGCGCAGCGTTTTTTATCGCTTTTCCCATCAGCCAACGCATTTCTGCTTTGACGGAAAAAACAAAACTTCTCGCCGATGGCGATTTAAACGCCAAAGTTCATGTCAAAGGCAAAGATCAAATCGCTTTCTTAATGACACAATTCAATACCATGGTCGATGATGTACGCACGGCTCAAGAATCCAAAGCATACATCGAACGCATGCAGGCATGGCAAGAAGTCGCCAGAAGACTCGCACATGAAATCAAAAACCCTTTAACGCCCATCGTGCTGGCTGTTCAACAGCTTGACAAAAAATTCGATGATTATATTGACAGACCGCAGAAATATCGAAAACTTCTCACGGATGCCGTAGAAATTGTTAACGAGGAAACAGGAACACTCCACAAACTCGTCAAAAATTTCAGCGAATTTGCTCGCATGCCCATCCCGGAAAAAAAAGATACCTGTCTGTACGAATTTGTGCGTCAAACCGTCGAACAAAACCCGCAATTTGCCGAACAAACCCAACGCATCACCATCCATGAAGCAACAGAAACCGCCGCACATGCACATATCGATATCGATCACGAACTGATGCGCCGCGTTTTAGTCAATATTATTCGAAATGGCATCGAAGCCGCCCAAAATGCCCAATTTGAACCTGAAATCGATATTGAAGTGTCACATCTCGAAAATGATGCACACCACCAACTCAATATCCGCATTCTCGACAACGGTCCCGGCCTGACAGATGAGCAAAAAGCAAAACTGTTCATGCCCTACTTTACAACCAAATCTGACGGAACTGGCCTGGGACTGCCGATTGTACGCAAAATCATCGAAGATCACGATGGCCGTATTCATCTGGGCAACCGCGAAGATGGACAGCGCGGGACACAAGCCGATATTTCACTCTGACATAAGCGCTGAATCACCGGGGGCCGAGCCCCCTGCGGCGCTATTTGCTGCGCAAATACGCGCCTACCCCCACCCGGGGCTTTGCCCCGGACCCCACCAACGGGCGCTGCCCTTTGGAATCCTGCCAAGGGGCTGAGCCCCTTGGAACCCACAATATGAAGCGTTTTTCGTGGGTTGAATCATTTATATTTTTCTGCTGTTTTTTTGCCTTATTTTACCTCATGCCACGCCTATTTTTCTTTATCCTGCTTATGCTCATCAGTTCCGGATGCCGTTCCGAGGCAGACAAGATGGCCGAATTTTGCCTTTCATTTGCCCAAATTACCGAAACACACACCGATTGTCCTGAAATGGCAAAGCAAATGACTGTTTTTCTCAACGCTTCTCATCCTAAACTTAAAGATGATCAGATTTGCGCACAGACGACAGCCTGTCTGCCTTGTCGGGAAGCAGCCAAAAAACTGCTGCAATCTTGCGGACATGCGCCCGAAATGCGTCCTGTTCTCGATAGAATGCACTTTTCTAAATCCCTGCGCGAAGACCTCCAATCTCCGCCCGCCGAATAACAAACAAGGAGTCAACAGATGAAACGATTTTATATCGACAGCTTGGAACAGCTCAAATCGTCACAAGCATTAACCCTCATTGCTACCCCCGAAACCTGGGCAAATGCATTGGATACCTGCCATATCACTGGCGAAACACGAGACATTGCCCAGGCACTTCTCTCCAATAACGATAAAAAATCGATCACATTGTACCGCAAAGTCGACGGCTGTGATGCCCCCGTGCGTTTGTCTGTGATCATTATCGAACCTGTGAAATCTCGCGATATGCCCAAACAAAATGTCTTTGCTTTGCAAAAAATGCTCAAAGACGAACACTTGACCGGAGAAAATGCCGCCATCGCTTTATTTTTAAACACTGAAAATCATGTGGAATATGCTTCTGTTGTGGCTGAAATCGTCAAATCCAGTCCAGTTTTCACCCGCAAAACAGAAAAAGAAGATGTGACCGAAAGAATTGCCATCCTTTGCGACATCAAGGACACGCATTGGAGTCATGCGGTCTGTGAAATTCTTCCTGAAGTGGCACGCTGGGTGGATACGCCAACCCTTGAAATGACCACAGAAATCTTTGCATCCGAAGCTTTGGCATTTGCCCAAAAATACGGTCTCAAATCTCAAGTCATTGCAGATACAGCATTGCTCGACAAAGGCTTTGGCGGTCTTTGGCATGTGGGTAAATCCGGCAAAACACTCCCGCGCCTCATTGTTTTGGAATATGCGCCTTCTCACAGCTCACAACATATTGCACTGGTTGGCAAAGGGCTGGTTTATGACACAGGCGGTTTATGCCTCAAACCGCGCGATCATATGGCCACCATGAAATCCGACATGGGCGGAGCCGCTGCTGTTCTCGGTGCGATTGGGATGGCTTCTATGCTTCAATTGCCTTGCCGCATCACCGCCATTCTTTGTGTGGCAGAAAATGGCATTGGCCCCGATGCGCTTCGTCCGGATGACATTATCCAACTCTATTCCGGTCTGACTGTTGAAATCAATAACACCGATGCTGAAGGCCGCCTGGTGCTTGGCGATGGCGTTGCCTATGCCAGCAAAGACCTTCAGCCGGATTATATTATTGATGCCGCCACACTTACAGGCGCACAGCTCATGTGTACAGGCAAACGCCATGCAGGCCTCCTTACCCCCGATGCATGGCTCCAAGACCGCATTGTAGAGGCCGGAAAAACAGCAGGCGAACCTGTTTATCCGCTGCTTTATGCCCCGGAAATTCTGTTCTCAGAATTCAAAAGTGATGTGGCTGACATGAAGAATTCATGCAAAGATCGCCTCAATGCCCAATCGTCATGTGCCGGTCATTTCGTCGAAAAACATTTAAACAAAGATTGGCAAGGCAAATATGCACATATCGATATTGCCGGTCCGGCATGGAACGGAGAACGTGCCACGGGATACGGTGCGCTTCTGCTTGCTGTTATTGCAAACAGCATCATCTAGCCCCTTTTTGCTCGCTACGGGCGCACGGTGTTCCACTCTGGAGATTGTGCGTATTGGCGACATGTCAGAGGATGGGCATTTGTCATTGTACAACGTGAAAGCCTCCCATGCGTATGACCGCGCAATCCTGATTACTGACCCAGTCATCCGCTCACTATGGGCAACCGTCTCCGGGGATCGTGATCCATCCGAGCCGTTGTTTGGCTATGGTGAAGATGCGCTCAGGGTATCGCGGCGACTGAGAAATCGAATGCTTCGTATGTTCGAGCCAGACTTGGATGGTCAGCGCATTTCCCCGCATAGCTTCAGGCATTTTTTCGGATGTCGCTTGCTGGAGCGAGGGGCGTCTATCGACACGGTGGCGACTCTGCTGGATCACCAGTCATCGAGCATCACTTATCAGTACTACGCCAAGCAATCACAGCAAAAGG
>JAGBXG010000211.1 GCA_017629415.1 Pseudomonadota bacterium
AAATCACATTCTAAATATCTCAAGAAGTTTCTATGAAGCTCTCATTTACATTTTACATTTCTAATGCACAAAATATAATAAATCAATTTTTTCACTGGAGTTAAGGACATTTCGGCCACAATAGTCATATTTTACATTATTCATCATATTGACATCAAACGTGCTTAATGTTATTTCGGAGTTGAGTTATCTAATAAACGTGACACGTTTATTAGCATTTTATCATTTTAAATGTTTAATGGAAAATCATTATGGCCGTAAATCTTCGCAAAGGGCAGAAAATTGATTTAACGAAGGGGAAACCAGGACTATTCAAACTTCTTGTTGGACTTGGTTGGGACGTCAATAATTATGATGGCAGCGCCGAATTCGATCTTGATGCATCGGCATTTCTTCTTGGTGCGAATGGCCGCGTCACATGCGATAACGATTTTATTTTTTATGCCAACCAGCGGCATAATTCTGGATGCGTGGAATCTACTGGCGATAACCGTTCAGGAGAAGGTGAAGGCGATGACGAAGCGCTTTTGGTTGATCTGTCAAAGGTACCGGAAAACATCGAAAAAATCGCGTTTACGGTCACCATTTATGACGCAGACGTAAGACGTCAGAATTTTGGTATGGTCAACAATTCGTACATCCGTGTCGTTGATATGAGCTCTAATGAGGAACTCATCCATTTTGACCTCGGAGAAGATTTCTCAATTGAAACCGCAATCGTTGTCGGTGAATTGTATCGTTACAATGGAGAATGGAAATTCAATGCCATCGGAAGCGGTTTCCATGGCGGTCTTGCAGCTCTCTGCAATAACTTTGGTATTAGTGTTTAATGTACAAAAGGATACAAAATGGCTGTTAACCTGAAAAAAGGTCAAAAAATTAATCTCAAAAAAGAAAATGGCAGTTCACTCCGTAGCGTCACAGTTGGACTGGGCTGGGATGTCATAGCTCCCCCTAAAAAGGGCGGTTTCTTTGGTTTTTTATCATCCTTATCAACGCCAAACTGTGACTGCGATGCATCTGTTTTCGCCTGCAAAGGCGGCAAACTTATCCATAACGGAGATGTCGTTTATTTCGGAAATCTGACCCATTCCAGTGGTGCTATCAGACACATGGGGGACAATCTTACAGGGGAAGGTGAGGGAGACGATGAACAAATTCAAGTCGAACTCAGCAAACTACCATCCGATTACGATAAACTCGTCTTCGTCGTAAATATCTATAGTGCCAAAAGCAGGAACCAACATTTTGGCATGATTCAAAATGCTTTTATCCGTATCGTTGACAACGACACCAATTCTGAACTATGCCGGTTCAACCTGTCTGACAACTATGACAATATGACTGCCATGATTTTTGGCGAAATCTATAAGTTAGACGGCGAATGGAAATTTAACGCCATTGGTCAAGGCACAACAGACAATAATATTAGCGAACTTTCCCAACGTTATTCTAAGTGAGGTCAATCAATCATGTCAGTAAAACTTTCTAAAGGACAAAGAGTATCTCTTGATAAAGGGCTTCAGCAAGTCCTCATCGGTCTTGGTTGGGATACAAACGCTTATGACGGAAGTGCTGATTTCGATCTTGATGCTTCTGCTTTTATGCTTGGCGCAACCGGTCGCGTCCGTTGCGATGAAGATTTCATCTTTTACGGCAATCTCCAAAGTGCAGACGGTTCTGTCAAACATACCGGAGACAACCGCACAGGCGA
>JAGBXG010000212.1 GCA_017629415.1 Pseudomonadota bacterium
CCAATCAGGAGGGGCAATATCGTCATTTTATGGCTGTAGCCGATGCCGTGGATTTGCCTCAAATTTTATACAACGTGCCCGGCAGAACGGGGACGCGTTGTCTGCCTAAAACGCTTGGCAGATTGGCCAAACATCCCAATATTGTCGGGATTAAAGACGCCACGGCTGATATGGTGGTTGCCAGTCAGACGCGTATGGAAGCAGGTTCTGATTTCTTGATGTTCTCTGGAGATGACGGCACTACATTGCCATTTGTGGCTGTTGGAGGTGTGGGGGCTATCAGCGTTGTGGCCAATGTCGCCCCGCAATTGATGCACGATATCATCGCATTGGCACTCAATGGGCAATATGACAAAGCCAGAGCATTGCATGAGCACATGCTGCCGCTGTTTTCAGCGTTGTTCAGCGATACCTCTCCCATACCGCTGAAGGCGATTTTAAGCCATTTTGTGAGCTTGCAATATCCCGGTCATTTGCGCAGTCCGTTGTTTGCGATGGATGATACGGATGCTGAAAAGCTTTGTGCTTCAGTTCAGACATTTATACCGTAAGGAGTTGGCTAAAAATGTCGAAAGTTCGTATTGCCATTTTGGGCGCAGCAGGTCGCATGGGACAGCATTTGTCTGAGCAATTTTCGGTGGATTCGCGGTTTGAAGTCGTGGCTCGTTTGGATAAAATCACCAAAGATGATGGGATGCAGCCTGCCATAACAACGGCTTGGACGGATGTGCCGGATTTCGATGTTTTGGTCGATTTTTCTTTGCCCGAAGCGACGGCACAGGCCTTGCCCGAAGTGAAACGCCGTCAATGTGCATGGTTAGTGGCCACAACCGGGCTTTCGTCTGAACTTCGTGCTGACATTTTGGCGCTTTCAGAAACTTGTGCGATTTTTACGGCATCCAATACATCGCTTGGCGTGGCTGTGATGCAGCATCTTTGTGCAAAAGCCGCTGCCGCACTCATGGATTGGGATTGCGAAATCATCGAAACACATCATCATTTTAAAGTGGATGCGCCTTCTGGTACGGCTTTGAGTATTGCGGGTGCCATTGCAGATGCGCGCAAGTCTGTTGGTATGGCCTCTGAAATTGTGACAGACCGTTGTGCTGTGCGCGAGGCGCGTCGACCTGAAGTGATTGGCATTTCTGCTGTGCGCGGTGGAACTGTTGCCGGTGAGCATTCTGCAATTTGGTTTGGGGAACACGAGCGCCTTGAAATCAAACATTGTGCCGAAAATCGTGCGATTTTCGCGACAGGCGCTCGAAAAATTGCCCATTGGCTCGCCCGTAAACCCGCGGGTCATTACGATATGCCGCAAATGATGCAGGATATTTTATCATTTTAATTTTGAGAGAGGCGGCACCCACCCAAGGGCGCTGCCCTTTGGAAACCTGTGAAAGGGGCTCAAGCCCCTTTGGAATTCCGCAATGTTGGGCGGCAGTTTTTATAAAAAAGCTAAATGAGGTCACAGCCGGGGAAGAAGAAAGCGACTTCAACGGCGGCAGTTTCGGGGGCATCGCTGCCGTGGACAGCATTGCATGACATGGAGGCAGCATATTTTTTACGAAGTGTGCCTTCTTCAGCTTTTTCGGGGTTGGTGGCGCCCATGAGTTTTCTGTAACCGGTGATGGCATCTTCGCCTTCGAGGCACATGACAATGATGGGACCGGAAATCATGAATTCGACGAGTTCATCGTAGAAAGGTTTGCCGGCGTGAACGGCGTAAAAAGCTGCAGCTTGGGCGCGCGTAAGCTGAAGTTTACGCATGGCGATCGGTGTGAAATGTTGTTCGATATCGGCAATGATTTTACCGGCGTTGCCGGCACGGACGGCATCAGGCTTAATAATGCTGAGTGTACGCTGTTTCATGAAAATCCTTTTATTTTGAAGGTTAAAGAGACAGTCCATAAAAAAGGTTTATGGCTTTCTCATTGTGGTAAAACGACACCATGCCAACCTCGGCATGCGTCGGGGGGCGTTCTATTGAATTTGTTCTGGTTGTCAACATGTTAAACGTCGATAAGATGATATCTTTGCCTAAAGCGATGCTGGCTGAGCTGAGTCCATCCGAGTGGCTTGAAAATGCATGGCATGCTGCTGTTGAAGGATTGATTCGGGATAAAACAAAAGTCATCAAAACAGAGCGTGGCATTTGGCATATTCAATGTCATTCCATGCTAGCTGTGGCTCAGTTGCAGGCACCAGGGCAGATCATTGCACGTTTGCACAGTCTTCATCTCGTAAGAGAATTGCCTGAGCTTCGCGGGTTTATGGCGAGACCGCCTATCGGCGTGGGAACTCCGATGCAAATGCTTAGAAGTTTGCCTGTTGAGCAGATGCCGGAGCATGTATGGCAAAAGTTTGCATGGCAGCTTGCGGTTGATCCCGAAACGGCGCAGACTTCATCAATTACAGGTATTTTTCAGGGCATATGGCAAATTCGTTGTGATTCACAGCATGCTTGGGCGTTTTTACAAAATCCTGAACCTACGCTTGGCATGTTGCGGTGGCTGTCTCAATTCAAAGCTCTGCCGGAAGCGGTTGCGCTTGATTTAAGACTGGGCAACATCGTTTTAACTCAGCCGCAGACATCAGAAGCAGAAGAAATCATGGATGATTCCGATATACCTGCTTCGATATCAGATCCGAATATGCGGCGTATGCTGGCCAGATTGAGACCTCATTCCCCCCACAAATCATAGTTATCAGTACGCATATTCACGAAAATATGTAAGTTCCTATGTTGAGTTTCAAGGGCCGCATGCATATTTCATTTAGTTTTTCAGCTGTTGGAGCCATATTTTGAGTGCATTGATATCTTCAACGTCATCTCCTTGAGACTCGGCAAGCGTAAGCCATTCGCCTTGGCGCTTTATCGTGATTTGTGCCTTTTTAAAAAATCCTTCAGGCGGAATGTAAACGATTTCTATATCTTTGATGCGTATTGCGGAATTGATATTTTTTAGTGTCAGTCTTCTGGCAGCAACGATGCATTTGGCTTTGGCACTGACGTAGATAACGGTATCTCGGATGAGGGTATTGATAGCTGCCGCAAATCCGATAAAGCCCAATGTCAAAAGGAGAAAAGAGCCGAAGAAATTCAAGAAGCTTTCGTCTCTATGGGCATAATCAAAAGCGAAGTCTGGCAGATAAAGGATGCAAAGAGCTCCCAAAGCCAGGGCAAAGCCGGCCACAAAAGCCCCTAAAAATCGGCGCAAGCGTTGAGTGGGGGTAGAGGCGATGCGTATCCAATCATCGATATCATTGCCGGCAGGGGCAGGATAGGGATGTATGGTCAATTGATGCCCCAATTCGGGTATTTTGAGAGATTTGTTGTTGTCTGTTTTTGTTTTTTCAGTCGACAGCTGGACATTATTTTTTTTCTTTTTGGACATGGCTAAGATTTAAGTGCATTTCAGGAACGCGGATATCGATTTATCCGCCTGACATTCTGTAGCACAGGTTGAGGGGAATATTCACGATTTCCTTACGAAATTTAAACATGGATGGACATGATGAATGATGTGGAACTCAAGCGTATTATCTATCGTCTCTCGTTTGATTTGCTGGATGTACGTCTTGAACAGATTACGGACGGTGAAAATAGGCTTCAGCTGGCATTTAGACTTTACGGCGATGAGGAAGTGGAACGCCGTCGAGTTTTTCTGATCATAGATTTTGATCCGGCGCATCTCGATATTTATCCGACAACGCATCCGAAAAAAGCGCCGCCAGTGCCGCAGGCATTTACGATGCTTTTGCGTAAATATATTGCCAATCGCATGCTGACCGGGCTTGGAATGGCCGATGACGATCGGATTGTGACATTTGAATTTGGCTGGGACGATGAAACGCAGCATGAGCTCATTGTCGAGCTTACTGGCCGTGCGCCGCATATTTTTTTTGTGGAAACCGCAACGCGCAAAATATTGGGATGCATCGGCCACGATGAAAGGCGTCAAGTTCATGATATTTATGTGCGTCCTGAGAGTATTCAGACAAAGAAAACAGGGCAGGATCGGTTTGCCGGTATATCGAGCGAAGCCATGTATACAGAGCTAGATGGCTATTTCAGTGCCCGAGATGAAAAGGAACGCGTTGAAGCCTGTAAATCTGAGGCATTAAAGCGACTGAAAAAGTCTCACGGGCGAGCATCCAAGCTTGTGGAGTCACTGACAAAGGAGTTTTATCGTGCGGAAGCTGCGGAACTTGAACGCGTGGAGGCCGATTTGCTCAATGCTTATGCCTATCAGCTCAAGCAGGGTCTGACGATGGTGACATTGCCCGATTTTGAAACGGGCGATCCGGTCAATATTCAGCTCGATCCATCGATTTCTATCCGCGAGAGTATTGAACGGCGTTATCATCGTGCGAAACGTCTTTTGCGTTCTCGGGAGCAAATTGAAACACGGCTTGAGGCAGTCAAAAGACGAAAATCGGCACTTGAAAAGCTGATTCAGGTGGTGACTGAGGCGAATGATACATCTCAAGTGCTTGAAATATCAGAAGAAATTGAAGAGGTCTGTGCACCGGATGAGCGTCATCGTCGCCTTCAGACAGGTCAAAAGGTGTCATTCAAAGATCGGGTTAAAAACCCGACAGTTCATTTGCCCTACAAAACATTTTTATCGTCAGACGGCACAAAAATTCTTGTTGGAAAGTCTGCTAAAGATAATGACGAACTGACGCTTCGTCATGCCAGGGGCAATGACTATTGGCTTCATGTCAGCGGTGCTGCGGGTTCTCATGTGATTGTCAAACATGCGTCGCCCAACCATGAAACGCTGCTCGATGCGGCCTTGCTGGCCATGCATTATTCCAAACTGGCCAAGAGCGGCAGTGCCGAAGTTCATGTGACGCAGGTCAAATACGTTCGCAAACCGAAAGGTGCGCCTGCTGGCAAAGTTGAAATCCGGGGTGAAAAATCGATATTGGCCAAAGCATCTGAAAAGCGTTTGGAACGTCTGATGAAAACAGAATCGTCATAAAAACGAGATTTAACTGGCAAAAGCTCAATGTGGATTGGGGGATTCC
>JAGBXG010000213.1 GCA_017629415.1 Pseudomonadota bacterium
CTATGGCTCTATATCTGCGGCATTGAACGCTACCTGCTCATCGACGGACCCCGCGTACAATACGCGGCTGCCGCACGCATGCACCTCGAAAACGAACTCTTGCGCATACTGACCACTTACCACAACAGACCACGTATTGCTCAAGCCATTACCACCATTCTCTCCATGAACTGGGCTAACACCCACGCCCCCCATTTCGCCGAAGCCTTACCACCATACATGAATTTCGCAATGCCGGATTCTGGTGACCTCTTTCCCTGGCGCCTGGCAAGCCTCGTCATGCAGCGAAAACCCATCCCCCCACGCGTCATGCTCGAATGGTATATGCACCACCCGAAATATGAACAGCGTAACCTCACGCCAGATACGTTCGATTTGTTCCAAATCCTTTTCACAGAACAATTTGAAAAAGCTTACGGCGATGGATTTATCATCCCACAAACTCGAATCCCACTCAGTGTCCCATATCGCCCTGCAAACCCATGTCTCGGCACACTTGTCTTCGATTTCAATGGAGCATGCAACGTCTTTGAAGATTGTATCTACCTCGAACGCATCAAACCTATCATTAATAAATGTGCCGAAGCTCTCACGCCGTATGCTGAATACATCAAACAACCCAATCCTACAGCCGTCGGCATACTCGCGAGAATGCCACAAAACATCCTCAAAACTTATCCGCCGTTTTTAGCTCTCCAAAATCTGCTCGCCATGTCCGTACAAAACGGCGTTGCCATGATCAATGTCCAGACACTGTTTGAAACTATGGGCATGCCAAACCTCTATGCCGTCACACAAGAAAATGCCAAAGACATGGCAACCTTGCTACAAATCGCCGGCTTCGTCTGTGCTCCGGATATCCGATATCACAATGCCATCATGCCCATACAAGGACAAATTGTAGTCGCACAGCGTAACGAAATCCCTAAAAAAACAAATCCATTTAACATCATGGCTATCGTCCTCCAGGTCGGAGCCATCGTCGCACAAATTGACGAAGAAATCTCACCCACAGAAGTCGCCATTTTGCAAACCATGATCATCGAACGCAAAATCCTAAACGATGCACAACGTACATCATTGCTCCTGTGGTTGCACTGGTGCCTCCATACACCACAAAATATCGATGCCATCGCCCAAAAACTCGAAGATTATCCCGAATCACTCCAAACTCATATCAGTCAAATCCTCGTCTCCGTTGCCTGTGCAGACGGCATCATTGACACTCGCGAATATATTGCTCTACTCAAACTCTATCGAGCTCTCAAAATCCCAGAAGCTCTCGTCAAACAACACCTCGCTGAACGCGGTTTTACACTCGATCCGCAAAAACTCGAAGCCCTTGAAGCTCTCGAAAAACAACAAAATAAAAGACAACCTGTCATACACAAAGCACAAACACAAAAAAAACAAACACGCGAAAAAACAATCGAAGACGAAGAATTCGAACGCATGTTCTATGCCGAATCCAACCAAGAAGAACCACTCTCCGAAGACCTGCTCCCTTCCTCAGATACAAATTACGCTTTCAGACCTGCACAATACGATTTCAATGCCAAAGAATGCGTCGAAATCGATGCCAATCTCAATGATGCTCTCTCCAAAATCTGCGAAATCGAACCATTAGAACCCAAAACACAAAACTAAATTTATCCCATAAATACAGTCCTCACGTTTGTCACAACACACAGGTTGGTGTATGGAAACAAACGATCGGAAAGGCCATCCGATAAACTTCACTCCACCCCAAAATTTACGCCGAAATCATGGTTTTCAAACGTCCAAAAATTAAACGTAAAAATCCCTCAGTACTGACCAAACGCATCCACAGAAAAACGCCCCCAAAACAACGCGTCATGGCATCATCGATTCGGAAAGATATCTTCAATATCCCGAATTCAATCACGATGCTGCGCATCATTTTCATTCCTTTTGTCGTCGTTTTTTTGGCACTCAAAACACCGCTTTTCTGCATCCTGGCCGTCGCGTGCTTCAGCATCGCCGCCATCTCTGACTTCTTCGACGGCTACCTCGCCAGAAAACTCAACCTCGTCAGTGTCACTGGAAAATTCCTCGACCCACTCGCAGATAAGCTGATGGTCATGGCCGCCACCGTACAACTCGCCGCCATGGGATGGCTCGACGCATGGATCCCTATCGTCCTGCTCGCCAGAGAACTCGCCGTACAAGGCATGCGACAAATGGCCGTCGCTGAAGGACTCGTCATCGCCGCAGGCACCGGCGGAAAACTAAAAACCGCACTTCAGCTCGTCGGACTCGTCGGACTCCTCGCTCACTACACATACCCCATCCATATCTTCGGCTACGAAACCACCATGAATTTCCATAAAGCCGGACTGGTCCTGCTCGTGCTCAGCGTTTTCATCAGTATTATCAGCATGTTCCAATATTTCTGGGGCTTCATGAAATCGCTCGAAAAACGCGAAAATACCCAAAAAGCTTAATCACACTATTGATGCAGAAAATTTAATAAAAGGGGGCAAAAGCCCCCTACGACGCTATGCCGGATGCGCCCTAAAGGACGCTATCCGGCATACGCGCCTACCCCCCTATGCGGGGACACCCCGCAACGCCCCGGGCTGACACTCGTCACCAGCACCAAAACTTAAAATCAATAAAATCTCAGGAAAACGCCCCCATGCCCTCACTCCCACACAATATTGCTTCCTTCTTTAAACATGCAGGCAATTACCTCAAAGCCGCTCAAAAAGCCGAACCCGGACACACACAAGCCATTCGAGCCAAATATGCCCGCGACTTCCTCACCAATATCGGCATCACATACGAAGGACCCACGCAGCAAGAAATCCAAAATATCGGACCATGCATCTACGTCGCAAACCATAACAGTACACTCGATGCCGTGATCATCTGCGCTTTCTTCGAAGGTGACCTGCGCATCCTGGCCAAAGAATCCCTCTTCAAAATCCCCTATCTCGGAAAAATTCTGCGCCTCGAAAATCATATCATGGTCCACAGAGGCAAAAATGCTTCCGCAAGAAATACATACATCCGGGAATCCATTCAAAAAGCCATTCACGACAAAGCAAGCGTACTATTTTTCCCCGAAGGCACACGCTCTAAAGACGGAAATCTCGCAGATTTCAAACTGGGCGCTTTTTATAACGCCATTCAAACCCATGTCCCCGTTGTACCCGTCCTCATCACAGGCACATTCGAGGCCATGCCTAAAACAACACTCAAAATCAAGCCTACAAAATGTACCCTCAAATTACTTGCACCCATTGAACTCCCCAACGAAAACCAAGGGGACGAAAAAACTCGCGCACAACTGCTCGCAGACAATGCCAAAAATGCCATCCTTAAAGCGATAAACGAAAACAAAGCACAAACAAATCACCACGCCGAATCAACGACCGAAGAAAATGGCCCAAAAGAATCCATTGAATGCCGCTCTGATGACCCCAAATAACGATAACACTCAGATAAAACTGGAATCTTATTCCTCAATACTTGGAAAAAATACAATACTGTTGTAAACAAACTCAGTCTGACCTGAACGAGGAGAGTGATTCATGTCAATGATTGTAACAACTATAGCAACCGCCGCAGATGTGGCACAAATTGCAAGCAGTGACCCCAACTGGACGCTCATTGCCATTATTGCTGGCATCGTTGCCTTGCTGGGCATTGCATTCTTATTGCCATCCAAATCCAACGCCATCGAAGATCAATCCAAAAAAGATGGCAAAAAAGCACTGACAGAAGACAAAAACTCAGAATCCAAAACAGAACCAGCTGATAAAGACAAATTGTCTTTATCAGAAATTAAAGACGCAAAACGTCAATCTGTCAGCGAAGAAAAATCCAAAGAAGAAATGCGCAAACTGCGTCAGGAACGCCGTGCTGCCACTCAAACGCAGAACGCCATCCATGATCGCGAAGAAGCTGAAAAACAAAAATCTGAAGACGATGTCAAAGCAGAAAGCAATGATTCGCCTAAAGATGAAGTCAAAACAGAAACAGATGTCAAATCCGATGAAACTGCAAAAACAGAAATCGTCAACTCACCCGATGCAGAGAAATCGCACGATGATGTCAAGCAAGACGATACCAAGGATGACAAATCATCCAATCTGTTTGCCAGCCAATCCTCAGATTCTGATGATATCTTTGCCGATTTCTTCAATAACAACGATTTCGATTCCGATGATGCATCATCATCTGATGATGCCATCATACCAACGCTCGGCTCTGCCCTGATTCCGCTCGAAGCCATGCGCGCTGCCGCCGAAGCTTCCGATGATAATGACCTTGGCTTGTTCAACGGCTTGTTATCTATGGACGACACAGCGGAAAAAAAAACACTAGACTAAGTGAAAACTCAAATCTAAGTGTCACCCCCTCTCAATCAGCAACGACCGCATCTGTCGTTGCTGACACAAATGCAGAAGAGGCTAAAAAAGCAGAAGAGGCCAAAAAAGCAGAAGAGGCCAAAAAAGCAGAAGAGGCCAAAAAAGCAGAAGAGGCCAAAA
>JAGBXG010000214.1 GCA_017629415.1 Pseudomonadota bacterium
ATCGCAATAAAAATGATCAGAAAGCCAGCCAGCAGAAAAATCATCGACGAGCTGTTTTTTCCGTTATCGGGGCCGTTATAGGTAAGATAAGACATAGGCTTTAGTACGAAATAGACTTAAAAGGTATGAAAATAATTTTCAGGGGGCTTTGCGCCCCCGGCACGTCTATTTGCGCGGTGCGCCAAAACGCCGCGACCCCCGCAAGCGGGGTTTCACCCCGCAACGCCCCCTGACTTACAATGATAATGCTATCATTCCCTGCCCCCGACATGCTCATGGCACAGGATCATAGCCGCCAGGAACCCCAGGACGACATCGCAAAATACGGTTGATCGTAAGGGCAGTGCCTTTGATGGCACCATATTTCCGAATGGCTTCTTTCCCATATGCACTGCAGGTAGGCCTGAAGCGACAACAAGGCCCAAACCAAGGCGAAACGGCGTTCTGATAAAACCAAATGATGGCCAGCAGAACAGCACGAGGAATGGACAAAAATGCGTGTGAGATGCGTTTTAACGCGGACATGTGCGCTCCTTAATCCGTCGCATGAGCTCAAGAACTTCGCATTTCAAAGACGCATGGCTGGCTGAGGCAGCTTCTGCTCTAGCGATCCACACAACATCGAGATCACCGAGCACTGTTTTATGGTGACGCAAAATGTCGCGCATCCGGCGCTTGACTTTATTCCGAGTCACAGCATTACCAACGCGTTTGCTCACCGTCAGTCCGAAACGTACTCCCAAAAACGAAGAAGGCGCGAAGATCACTAACAGGAACTTCCCGCCTATTCGACGTCCTCTAGACTGAACTCGACAGTATTGTGCATGCTTTCGCAGGCGAACCGCCTTACCCCAGCCGTACAATTTTCGGCGCGGGGTAAATTCCATTACAACACAATCCTAGTGTTTGTGGGGAACGGCGGGAACAAGACGTTTACGACCCTTGGCACGACGACGATTGAGAACCTCACGGCCTTGTGCGGTTGACATTCTTGTACGGAAACCATGGGTATGGGCGCGTTTAATTTTGCTCGGCTGATATGTACGTTTCATCGTTTACTCCGATTAATATGAAAGCCGCAATTCCTAAAATTGCTGCGTGAAACCTTAATAAAGTGCCCAAATCTGGCACAAAACGCGGCGCCTTTTGGCACTTTGTTCGACTTTTGTCAAGTCTTTAGTAAAACCGTATGCCGATGCCATCATCACAGCAACTCAACCATACGGCTCTTATGACTACATCAGGCCAGGAATCGAGAAACCACCAGTGGCCTTGTTCATTTCATGATTGACCATCTCACGAACATTGTTCAGAGCCGTGTTCACAGCACTGATAACCAAGTTCTCAAGCAATTCGGGATTTTCACTGTTGAGGACGGAAGGATCAATCGTCAGCGCAATAAGCTCGCGGTTACCATTCACAACGGCTGTCACTTTGCCATCACCAGCGCTGGCTTCAACAACTTTAGACTTCATTTCTTCTTCAAGACGACCAAGACGTCCCTGAAGTTTCTGGGCCTGTGAAAGAATCTGATTCAAACCTGTGTTCTTAACAACTTTGCTCATTTAAGTATCCTGTCTGGGTTAAATGTGAATCGAATCTCATCGAGTTCGACATGAAATAGACGGTGAATCATCTGAATCATCGGTCCACGTTTGACCTTGTCAAATTCAGACTGCTGAAATTCCAATGCGGCTCGCGCTTCCTGCGCGGCTAATGTCTCGGACTCATCAACGTTTCCATCATATTGTATGGAAAGACGACAACCTAATGCCACTTCCCTGGACAATATGCGTTCCACATCTTTAATGTGCTCCGATTTGACCATGTCGCGATATATCACCGGTAACGTGATACCCACCACAGAATTTGTGATACTGGTAACACTTGCCCGCGACATCATCGTCGACAATGGAACACCCAATTGACTGACCACGCGCTTCCAACGTTGCATGTTGGTAACTTCGCTTTTTTCAGGCCCACCAAAAGGCGGCGCATTTTTATGCCGTTCGTCCGAAACTTCAAGTCTTTTTTTAATTTGTTGCAAATTATTGGATCCAGCTTCCTCGCCACCCTCATCTTCGTCGTCATCCCCACCATAGCGTGACCAATCCTCCAAAGACATCTCATCTGAAGACCAAGATACCGAAACCTCCTGAAAATTATCTGGCCAAAAGATCTCTTCAGCTTGCGATGACGCAGGCGAACCGGATACAGCTGGCGATGACACAGATGAACGGGATGCAGCTGGCGATGACGCAGGCGAACCGGATACAGCTGGCGATGACACTGACGAACTGGATGCAGCTGGCGATGACGCAGGCGAACCGGATACAGCTGGCGATGACACAGACGAACTGGATGCAGCCGGCGATGACACAGACGGACTTGATTTAGAAACTGCCAGAGTTCCTGCCGTCTGCATTGAACTCTGGCTCGTCAGTTTTTTTTTTCGTTCCCGTCAGTACCCAGTGCACGCGCATTTAAAAAGGTCTGGATATGTTCCAAGGCATCCGGCGCCAGACTGACAGAACCTGACAAAGCTTTGGTCAGAACGTCGAGTTTTCGCAAAATGCCGTCAAGGGGCACAACGGTTTCTACCTGACACATGCGGATAGCGGCCATCTCCATGACAAGCTTTGGGGACAAGCTTTTCGGCAGCATTTCCGAAGTCTGATACCAGATTTGAAAGACGCGCTGAAGACAATCGTAAGTCGTCAAAGGCAACCAGCTGGAAACCAAATTTTTCTCGGCATTATCGAGTTCGACAGGCGCGCCGGGCGCAGCTGCCATCACCGTCACATCGCGCCAGAATTCGAGCAAATCGAATGCAAACTGCGACAAATTTTGGCCATATCTGTCCACTTTTTCGATACAAGCCAAGGCAGCCGCAACATCTTTTTTAATGACAGCCTCCCCCATGTGAATCAGAGTCTCGCGGCTGGCCACACCAAGGACTTCGGCGGCTTTTTCGCCATCGATGGGCTGTTCGGCAAAGGCAATAATTTGATCCATGGCACTGAGTGCATCACGGACACCACCGCGCGCCGTGCGAGCAATTAAACGAAGGGCTGCATCTTCGAAAGCAATGTTTTCAGAGTTGGCAATGTTACCGAGATGGCCCACGAGATCATCAATACCGATGCGTTTAAAATCGTAACGCTGACAACGGCTGACAATCGTAATCGGGATTTTATTCGGATCTGTGGTTGCAAAGATAAAAACGATATGCGGCGGCGGTTCTTCAAGCGTCTTAAGCAATGCATTAAACGCTTCTGTCGTCAGCATGTGGACTTCGTCGATGATATAAATCTTATATCTGTCGCGCACAGGCGCATAATTGACGGTGCCGATGACTTCTTCACGAATGGCGTCAATGCCTCGGTTGGAGGCCGCGTCGAATTCGCGGACATCGACAGAATTGCCTTCTGTAATTTCGCGGCAGCTCTGGCATACATTGCATGGCTCATCACAAGGGAAATGCTCACAGTTCAATGCCTTTGCAAAAATGCGAGCCGTCGAAGTCTTGCCCACACCGCGTGATCCTGTAAACAGGAAGGCATGCGCCACACGATTTTGTGCAATCGCATTGCGCAATGTGACTGCAATATGCTGCTGTCCCACGAGATCTGTGAAAGTCTGCGGGCGCCATTTTCTCGCCAGAACAATATATGACATGAACAACCTATCTGCTTGATACCTGCCGTTGAATGGATGACTCCAAAAACATCACGCTGTTTTATCACGGAGCACACCTTTCATCCTTTTGACATATCTACCTGATCCACAAGAAATACACAACTTTGGGTTTTGGCATCGTTTGTACGCAAAGTTCTTTTGGGGCTCCGCCCCGCCCCAGATCCCGCCAAGGGGCTCGATAATGCCGATATTCCATGAGTTTTTTAAAAAATTGAACAGAGTACAGCCACGGTGTCCGCCATTTTTTTCGAAGAGCATCCCAAACATAAGCTCACAAAGCTCAGACGTTTGTTCTTTATCGTACTCCAAAACATTGCCGGACGTATTGGCCTTTTGGCCAATAGGCCGGCACAGGCGCGGCGTATCGGGCATAATGCCCGATAGACGCGCGTTAAACCACAAGCTGGCAGTTCCCCTGCGAGCAGAATAAACGTGTCAGACATTATCATTATAATGTTGTGCCTTAATCGTGGCAGAAATATTTTATCCTTGTTAAAGTATGATGTGGTTCTGTGCCTGTTTAGGCACTTTTGGGACATTCTTTGTATGCGGAGCAGTATTATGGCCGAAAAAGACAGCAAACGTGAAATTCTTTCTGCAGCATTGAGCGCACATGTCAGCGAACTGCGCCTGTTCTGGCGCGAAACGGGACTTGTCTGCCGCTGGCTGGTGCCGGACGGCGAACATTGTTTTGTCGATTCAGAGGCTATCAAACATCTCCGCGATTTTCGTGACCGGGCAAAGCAGGAAATTACAAGTCCTGATGTTTGCGCACAGTGGTTTGAAAAAAGTGCGCCGCTGCTCGAAACCGATGAGGTCGGGACGATGCCATTTCCGCTTCGCACACTGACATGGCTCCTGCGCGTGGCTGAAAGCCCCCACCGCGATGACCTGACGATCGATTCTTGGAATTTGTATCTCTGGAGCGTTCGGATGCACGACCTGCCTTCGCAGATTTTGCTCAACCTGACCGGTTATCTGGACACAGACAAACGTATCGTCGATTTTGATACTCTTGTGACGCATTTTTGAGACGGCTCTGAAGGCTTCGATGCCGACAGA
>JAGBXG010000215.1 GCA_017629415.1 Pseudomonadota bacterium
AAAAGACCGGTAATGGCACCGACTAAGATAATCACACCCAAAATGGCCTTTACAGCTTCTGGAATCGCACCCCAGACTTTTGAGAACGGATCAAGAACCAGCACACATCCAGCCGCGATAGCACAAACGGCAGCCGTTATCCAAAGAATATCCATCCAGTCACGTCCGAGGAGACGCGAATTTTCATCCACATATTCGCGCGAAGGCGGAAAACCGGCTTTGCCAAAACTTTTCTGTCCGAGCAGGAAAATGATGACACCGATGGCCATACCAATAGCTGCGCCTGCAAAACCCACTTTCCAGCCAAAATAATCGGCAAGCGTACCGCAGACAAGCGGGCTGAAGAATGCGCCGACATTGATGCCCATATAGAAAATGGTAAACGCACCGTCACGGCGTGGATCATTGTCTTCGTACAAATTACCGACAATCGTCGAAATATTGGGCTTGAAGAAACCATTGCCTAAAATCAAAAATGCGAGACCATAATACAATGTGCTGGGGAACATCATGAGCATTTCGCCATACATCATGACGAGTCCGCCAATAAAGATGGCCTTGCGAGCCCCCAGATATTTATCTGCTAAAAAGCCGCCGATAAGCGGTGTCAGATAAACAAGACCGGTATAGGTTGCATAGATAGAGAGTGCATTTTCTCGCGTCAGACCTACGCCGCCATCCGTGGTGGCTGCCACCAGATACAAGACAAGAATGGCGCGCATGCCGTAGTAGGAGAAACGCTCCATGGCTTCCGTGCCAAATAAATAGTACAAACCTCGGGGATGCCCTTTTTTAGCTGCCCCTACTGATGAATCACTCAATATTCAACTCCAATCAATTTGTGTGCGTTAGGCGCACGTTAAACCACATTCCCCCGAACATATCTGTCTATAATGATAGGCGTATATTTTTGCAACGATTGAATTTTGAATAAAATTAAAGTTCGATTCTTTTTCATCCGGTGGCCTCCGATGGGCATGCAAAATTTTTGTGTGTATTCGTTCTTTACACCCCAAATCAGTTCCTTATGTCAAACATCCAGGGCACTCTGATTCTGCATACGGTTGACCAAGAAATGGACTATGTGATGCCGGTTTGGGGGCGTTGCGGGGCGGAGCCACGCATCGGGGGTAGGCGCGTATTGGCGCGCGGCTATGACGGCCCTTACGGGCGCGTCATACGCCATGCGTTGCGCGGACTATGTCGGCCTGCTGGGCCTCCATACGCCGCGCAAATAGCGCCGAAGGGGGCGTGGCCCCCGTCCATCAAAGACGCATTCTTCAAAGAATTTCCAAAAATATCGAATTTTTAGCGTTTTTTTCTGTGATGAATAGAAAATTTTGATAATATTATAAATTCGCGTTTTATTACGCACATTTATTCTTTTTGGCATGGATTGAGCTATGCTTTCAGGTCTTCATCAACTTAAACTCCTGCGCGGAACCCCCCCAGCCGAAATTCAACTGCGCAAACGCATTGGCCGCGGTGGTGTCAGTGACCTATGGATAGCCTCACACGAAGCCGTAGCACACCCATTCATCGTCAAATATTCACGGCATCCTGCCACGCAAAATCCCTATATTCTCGGACAATTTGAACGTGAGTATGAAGCCTCATGCGCACTGAGCGCCCATGGGCTTGAGCACCTGACAACCTGTGTTTTCGATTTCGATGTCGATGTTTACGAACATCCCTATATCTTTGAAGAATATTTTCCTTCAAAATCTCTCGATATTTTGATGCCTGTGACTCGGGAATGGCACGTTGTTCAAGATATTTTGGCTAAAACGGCGCAAATTCTTTCTGAAGTCCATGCCGCCGGCATTGTTCACCGCGATATCAAGCCGGGCAATATTCTCGTCAATGCCAAAGGTGAAGTACGCATTATCGATTTTGCCCTGAGTACCATTGATGGTCATTGGCATCAATATCATGAAGAAGGCATGGCTCTCGGCACACCTTTGTATATGTCTCCAGAACAGGCTTTCGGACAAAAAATCATGCTCACCAGCGCCTGCGACTGGTATTCATTCGGTGTCATGATTTACGAATGGCTGACAGGCAACATGCCGTTCAAAGGGGCTACCGCAAAAGAAACGATGCAGATGCATTGCTATGAACCAGCCCCCATGCCCGTCAATACACGCATCTATGGTGCCCCCCAGGCTCTCCCTGAAATCTGTCAGGCATTGCTTTGTAAAGAACCCAACGCGAGATTTTCTGCCGTCAAACGCCTCAAAACACTTCTCACGCTCTCATAGTGCCTGGCACATCAAATCTATGTTGGGTTTCAAGGCATGAAGCACATGTTTCAAACATTTCATTCATGAGACGTTGCATTCAGAGGGGCCGGACAGTCTTTCAGCACGTAGGCCAAATAGTCGACTTGAGCTTTCGTGCGCTGATACTGGGGATCAGAGGGGTTAAGAAATGATAAACTTGCCTTTTTGATGCGATACAGCCGTCCAAAAATGATACCATTTTCCAAATCAAAACATTGACTTTTCATATACCATTCAATGGATTCATCATAATTTTCTAAAAAGAAATGGGCCTTGGCAATATTCAAAATAACAGTCTTATCCCCCATGGCATAAGCTTTTTCAGCCCAATAGCGCACACATTCATATTCTTGTTGTGTCTGATGCAGTTCGATCAAATGATGGCATGCAGCAATATCCCCTTCGTTGGCTTTAGATGTGAAAAGCATGATAACGATATTTTGCCATTCTGATAAAGCTGTTTTATCTGAAAGCTGCGTATAGATTTCGAGGATATGTTTATAAACTTCAAGATCACCGCTGCGGAAAGCATCGATATAATATTCTACAGCTTTTTGATATTCATTTTTGGCTTTGTAATAACCGCCGAGAATATTCATGGCAAAGGTATTGCCCATGCTTGCGGCTTTTTTGTAACAAGTGATAGTCGCCGTTTTATTCGATAACCTTGAAAACAGTTTTGCCTGCAAAATATAGGCATCCGAAAATTCCCAGTTTGTAAGCAAATCAATGAGATTCGAAAGTCCGTTTAATTTCGCCTCCATCGTATGATGAATCTTTGGCGTATAATGATGGATTTCGTATTTCAGTTCATCCTCACTTCTCGCACTGAGGAAAACACTCGGAATAAACGTATGATAAACCACATCCTTTGTGTTAAACAGTTCGGCAAAAGGATAAGGATAAGGCATCGCATATAATGTGAAATCATCTTGTTGATCCCGTTCCAAACTCCACAGCAAAGGAATGAGATCACCAACTTTATAATGTTTTTCGGGAGCCGTATAAACGGTAGTTTCACCATAAAATGTATGTTCAAAGAAATTGGCCTTTCGCATACTCATAGGCAAACTGGGTTTAGAAATCTGATATTGATACGTTACGAGAAATCGCGGCTGTTCCCGAGTCAATACGACAGGCTGTTTTTTTAAAGTGATGCTTTTGGACTGTTGACTATCTGACGGAATATATTGAATCGAGGTGATTTTTCCCACGGTTTTATGACTAGATGCCACCAAGTGTAAGAGCAATTCTTTATGAATCGCTTTGGATTTCTTGGGTACAGGCAGCTGAGGTTGTTTCGTATGGGAATAAAAAGACAATTTTTTGTTGGCAAACAATCCTTCAAGAGGATCATAATTCTGAATGATATGATTTCTGTTCTGAATATAACTTGTGATAAGCGTGGAAAAAATAAAACTGATAAAACTGATGACTCCTGTACAAAGCCAAAATACGCCCAGTTCCTCTTTATCAGGCTGAAATATGAAAAAAAATGTCATCGGCAGAATCAGAAATGAAGCCAGATAAATAAAGATATGCCTAAGTTTTAATTTATCCTGCTGTTTTTGAAATTTTTGGATATTCTGGAGACTCTGCGTATCATCAGGAATACTATTAAGAATATGGCTGAGTTGGCAAACATCTTTTTCAGGATTCAAATTTTGCCATATTTCATAGTTCCCAGGCTGGCATATCGATTCTACAGTTTCAAGCTTATATGCAGAATGTTTAAGCAAAAGCTTGAGAAATGATGGAGGACGCTTATCCGCAAGTGATCTAAACTGTGCAATCAGAATATTATAGTCACACAGTCTCTTTTCGATCGACGGTTCGAGCATTTGACTGATCGTCTGAACAACGGCAGGCGGTATATGACTTAAATAAGGTTCTATAACCAATTTAAAGTCGCACATTTCGATATCGGCTGGAGAGGTGCCTGAAAGCAGCTGAAGCGCCACCGCCCCAAGCGCATAAATATCGCTGGCCGGCTGAGCCTGTCCCATCAATTGCTCCGGAGGCATGTAGCCATATGTGCCGGCAACCGTTGAACCGCCTTTTTGAACCTGAGGATTGGCAACTGCTCCAAAATCGATGAGTGTCACGCGATACCGGCCATTCTCGGCAGGTGTCAGCATCAGATTGGAAGGCTTGATATCCCGATGAATAATGACAGGCTGATGACTGTGCAGGGCCTGCAATATCCTTAAAATTTGAACGATCATGTCATAAATGGCTTCCGCTGAAAATCGATGCTTCCTTTTGATAAGCTTGGCCATCGTTTCGCCTTCTACATATTTTTGTACAATACATACACATGGCGAATCACTTTCCAAATCTTCAATATATTCATAGACCGGAGCGACATTTGGAATATTTAAATGAGAAAGCAGCTTTCCTTCACGCTGAAAAAGCTCATATTGCTTCCAAGTTTTTACAGAATGCACATTGAGCAATTTGATGGCCACATATTGACCATCTGTTTTGCGTCTGGCTTTCCAAACCTGTCCCTGAGACCCTTTTCCAAGCTTTTCTATCAGCTCATATTTCGAAGTGACAATATGGGGCGCATCATTCGAAATGGCATGGGATGATAGATTTTCTTGGTTTTGAAGGACTTGCTGCGGCATGGAGAGCAGCGGTTTAGGCATGGGGGTTTGTTTGGGCTTGGGAAGACTGGCAGACATACATGAAAATCACAAACATAAATTTTGAGATATTTAAACTGCCGGAGCAGTTTTATATAATGATATTATGATATGCATAGTTCTGCAATATGATGTAAAAAATTCCTATGATGCCTGATTTCCTCGAAATCCCATTCGTTCTGCGCCCCTAACGAGCCTGCGCAAGATACAAAAAAAGCGCCGTTTCCGGCGCTATGCATGAGAAAGCTTATGGCTAGAGATTCCATTCGTCGTCGATATTGCCAAAATCGAGATCGACGAGTGTATTGGCATCAAGTGATGTCAAAGAGGACGCAGCCTCATTAACATCGGGTTCGATAGGTTTCATATTTGACCCCAGGCTGTTGACGAGATTGCTCAATGATTCATCCTCAAATTCCATGCCGTCCTCAAGTCCGCTGAAACTAAAGGCATTGGAATGAACCGTAGGCTTAGATGCTTTGAGCTGCGTATTCTCTGCTTCAAGCTGCTGAATTTTTTCCTGAAGTTCGGAAATGGCTTTATCCTTGTGATAGACATCCATCGACGTGCGGTTACCGCGAGCTTCGAGCGTATGGAATTTTTTAACGATTTCATCAATGGCTTCGTTGCTCGTGGCCAATGCCATAACCGGTTTGTAGTTGGCCTCGTATTTCATGAGACGTTTTTCAGCAAGCAGCATCTGAGCGCGAGCAATGAGATAAATTTTATGGTTATTGTCAGCCCGTTTTTTAAATTGAGCTGCCTGACGATTTGCCGCATTCAGTTCTTTTTTGACACTCTTGCCGAATTCAGCCACTTCTTTTTTGGCGGCATCCACTTCGTATCTAAAATCGCGTTTCAAAGCAGCCAGCTCACCGCGAACATCCTTGAGAGAGGCTTGAAGCGAAGCATTTTCACGTTCCAGTGACGCCATCTTTTTCGTATCTTCTTCCGTATGTTCTGTCACATGGCTTTCGGATTTCTGGGGTTTGACGACGGTTTCATTTTGAGATTCAACCAGCTGTTTTTCCAATGTGCTGATTTTGGCCTTAGCTTCATTTAAAGCAAGATTGAGATCGGCATTTTGTTCGCGCATGGAAACGATTTCGCGCTGATCTTCTTCATTGGAAGCAGAATTCGTTTTGATATCTTTGCGGAGAGATTCGTTGTCCTTAGTTAAACTGTAATTTTTTTCTTTGAGTTTGGCATTGTCGGCTTTCAAAGACCGAATTTTTTCATTCAGCGCATCGACATCCGCAGATTTTGATGAAACAGCATCCTCATCTTTATTCTTTTTCTTCGTTTTCGTTTCAGATTTGGGTGCCGGTTCGCTTAATTTTTTCTTTAAAAGTTTTATTTCGCCTTCAAGCTTTTCATTGGCACCTTTAAGCTCGGTGCAAGTTTGTATATATTTGTTGCGTTCGCCGTGCTTCATGATGTTCGAAGCAACGAGAAAGACGACGACAACGGCCAAAATCCCTAATAACCACTCCATAATATATCCTCCAGCAGCATCCCTGAAAACGGGGGTGTCCAGTATTTGCCGGCATATCCGTTTTCCCCGTTCCGTCATGCGCTGTACAAGCAAAGGCACGCCGGCGCGGGGGTTATGCCACGAAACCATGACGTGTCAATAAAAACGCGGCCAAAAGTCTCGATATCTCGCTCTGTGTGGCGAAACATCCGGAACTGGAAGGA
>JAGBXG010000216.1 GCA_017629415.1 Pseudomonadota bacterium
ATACCTACTTTCTTATTGCCCCAATTGATGGTGCCATCTTCGTTTCTAGGCAAATTATCAAAAGGATTTGACATATATGAACTCCTAAATAATCCGAAATAATCATTGATGAAACTGTCAAATACAGTCCATATCGACATTATTATCATATCATTAATTCGTTATCATATCATTAATTCGTTATCATATCATTAATTCGTTATCATATCATAAAGTCAGATTTTAAATCCTGATTGCCCATCGCATATCAAGATTTACGGCTGAAACTTCTCATGACTTGCACGTTGTGATACTTCACGCGTATATTCAGAACGTATGCGGCAATGTTTGACCGTATGCATTTTTCAGCCTTTTTTTCAAATGGGTCATTATGCGTCTTTATCATACCCAACTGTGTTCCTCTGATATTGGAAAATATGTTCTTTTACCCGGCAATCCCGATCGCGTTGAAGCCATGGCACAATATCTCGAAAATCCGCGTTTTGTGATGCGCAACCGAGAATATTGCACCTGGAACGGCGAAATTGCAGGCCAAACCGTGTCCATTGTTTCAACAGGTATTGGCGGTCCATCTGCGGCCATTGCATTAGAAGAACTCATTGAACTCGGTGCGCATACTTTTATTCGCACAGGCACATGCGGCATGATTCAGCCCAACAGTCAACGCGGTGATTTATTCATTCCAACAGGCTGTGTCCGAGGCGGCGGCACAACCCTGGCTTATGTCCCGGTACAATACCCTGCTGTAGCTCACCCTGAACTCGTGCAAGCCCTCAAACAAGCGGCAAAACGTTATACCCATCGCGCATTTCTCGGTATCACAGAATGCAAAGATGCTTTTTATCTCGAAACCCCCGAAAAACTCCCTCTCTGCCAACACGCACAAGACCAATGGCGAACTTGGGAACGCGCCCAAGTACTCGCGACGGAAATGGAATCCGATACCCTGTTTGTCATTGCAAGCATCCGAAATGTCCGTGCAGCCAGCGTCCTGTTCGGACTCGGCTCCTGCGACGGCGTCGTTGCCATGGATCCCATGACACAAGCAGAAACCGAATGCTTGAGCAAAACCGGCATTGAGGCGCTCAGAATTTGTATGAAAAATGATTCATCCGCACTAAACTCATAAAAATTTAGTTTTTGAACTTAAACTACACACCATAGGTAAAAATATGACGGATAGCTCAAATCTTGATTGGATGAAATTTTATACAGGATTATCACCCAAAACGATTGAAATATAAAGATAACAGGCCTTAACCAAACGTGTTGCTACAAAAACAAATTGGCCACTCATGACCAATGAAAAATCTCAAAACTCCAAATGGTGGCCTGTTCTATATGTTGGTAAATATGTTATATGATAAAAATATAGAAGGTATTTACCAATGGAAAATCCGGGATGAACTTTATGAAGCATTAACAGAATTTAATATCATGCAATATCTTCATAAACTTGATGCTTCCAAATACACAAAATCCGACTTCCTTTCAGAAGTTTATATGGAAGAAATACAATATGATGACCTTTGTGCTCTGCCCAAGCACAAGAAAAACGTCATTCTTGAAGGTGCCCCGGTTGTTGATAAACCTTTTGCTGCCAAACGTCTGGCTTATGCTCCAATCCGTCAATACAAATCATGCCATCAAACTTATGCTCCGACACGCACAATGCGATCGCAAGCAGCCGCAACCATCGGATCATGTGTGACAATGATAAATGCCAGCCCTTCAGATTGCGACAAATGACGAAATGTTGTCATAATATCCTTGCTTGTCTCGGCATCCAGTGCCCCCGTTGGCTCATCACATAAAATCAAGCGCGGTTTGAGCAAAAGCGAACGAGCAATGGCAACGCGCTGCTTCTGACCTCCGGAAAGCTGATTGGGCCAAGCTTCGGCTTTATCGGCCACACCAAGCTTTTCCAGCAGTTCAAATGCCATTTCGCGAATCATTTCCGGCCGCTTACCACGACTGAAAGATGCCGGGATGCACACATTTTCAAGACAAGTCAGATGATCAAGCAAATTGAAATGCTGAAAAACAAATCCCAACATTTCATTGCGCAAACGGCTCAACACCCGGTCAGACAGATGACGCGTATGCATTAAACCTGCATTATCCGGCATCAATAATCGATATTCGCCTGTATAATCTGTATCCAAAAGCCCCATAATATTCAGCAGCGTCGTTTTGCCGCTGCCGCTGCGCCCTTGAATGGCCAAAAACTCACCAGCAGCCACAGATAACGAAAAATCTTTCAATATTTGCTGACAATTATCGCCCTTTCCATACGTTTTTGAAATATTTTTAAGTTCTGCAATGTTCATAAAGTTATCAAACTTGCTGTGATTTACGCTAAAATACGTGTTTATCACCGATGAAATGATAAAAATATACATGCGCTGCTATTTCGTCAGGCTTCGCCTGCCAAAATACGCCTTGCGGCGCGGCTATTTCATCAGGCGTCGCCTGCCAAAATACACCTTGCAGCGCGGCTATTTCGGGTTTTCCCGAAATACGCCGCGCCAATCTGCATACTCATAATCGAATCGTACAAAAAAATGAAATGAATCTACAATTGAATGTTTTTATCTTGGGGCGTTGCCCCAACCCCCACCAAGGGACTGAGCCCCTTTGGAATCTCGCAATACAAAGCTTTTTTGTGGGTAAAACAAGTCCTGATTACTGACGCATTTTGGCCGGCATTGGGA
This sequence comes from Pseudomonadota bacterium, assembly GCA_017629415.1. The sequence goes on from JAGBXG010000216.1 coordinate 2,715, forward strand.
TGCAATTTCGAGGATGCAAGAATGAAAGGAGGGAGCGTGCCAGTGACCAACTAAATGACGTTGCTGACGAAAAAAATGCGCCAAATGGCGAGCAAAAGGGGCGAAATGGGAGCCGAAATTCCATTCCGCTATAAATTTATGCTAAAACCCATATTGGCGTCATTTTCGGCGTCAATGGACATAAAAGGTGAAATAATGTCACAGCTTGAGCTGTTTTCTACTCCCGATAACAAATCAAAATCCCCCAAAACACGTCAAAAATCGTTGTTTGATGATTTACCCGATACCCCCAAAACACGCCAAACCTCAGAACACACTTCTGTCGATAAAACAGCCGATAAATCTGATACGCCCCTTCCTCAAGATTTAAAACGTCCATCTGTAGAGGCGCTGGCCAACGAAATTCATCGGCATAATGTTCTATATAATGGGGGCAAAACAGAAATTTCAGATGCACAATTTGACGCATTGACCCAAAAACTCCGAAATCTGGAACCCAATCATCCTGTGCTTTCAGAGCTGACAACCCCAGAAGTCCATTCAAATGGCAAAGTTGTCCATGAAACGCCAATGCTCTCGCTCGAGAAGACAGAAAAAGGCAAAGAAATGGAACAAATCGCCAACTGGCTGAAAAGCTTTACAGGGGATTTTATTGCAACGCCTAAAATCGACGGTTTAGCCTGCAGTCTCCGTTACGATGAACAAGGCAGATTAAAAGTGGCTGCCACGCGAGGAAATGGCACGGTCGGCGAAAATATCACAAAAAATGCGCTTTATATTCAAGGGGTTCCACATCAAATCGTACAACCAGGTTTGGAAATTCGCGGTGAGGTTTACATGCCTCTTACAGCCTTTAAAGCTTTTGATGGAGAAAAACGAAGTGCTCGCAATTTAGCTGTAGGTGGTCTCAAACAAAAAGATGCCACCGAAACCGCACGTTACGGCCTGTGTTTCTTTGCTTATGATGTCCAAAATCTTCATATTTTAGGGGATGATGCCCCCAAAACTGAAAGACAGAAGTACGAACTGCTTCAAAAACTTGGGTTTACAACTGTTGATGTGACACCTTTTACCAGAACCATTGCTGAAAACTCCGAAAATAAAACAGCCAGCATGATATTGGCCGAAATCCAGGCCTATTGCGACAATATGGAACTTCATCGTTCAGAATGGAACTTTGATGCCGATGGTCTTGTCTTTAAAGTTGATGATATTGAGCAGCAAGAAGAACTTGGGAAAACCGATCACCATCCCAAATGTGCCATTGCCTATAAATTCAAGTGTGACACAGGAAAAACAATTTTGCGTTCTGTAGAATGGCAGCTTGCCAAAGGTGGCACCATTACCCCGGTTGCGCACTTTGACCCTATTTTGCTGGCCGGGGCCATGGTACAGCGCGCATCCCTCTCCAATGCCGGGCAAATCCGTAATTTTAAGACACGAAACCCCGCCCTTTCAGATGCTGAATTGAATGACAGCTCACGGGCAGAAGAAGATAAATTTATTCCTCAGCACCTGCATATCGGTGCAGAACTGCTGGCATCACGCCGGGGCGATGTCATTCCGCATGTCGAATACGTCCTTTCAACCCCTGAAAATACGCTTGAAGTCATCATTCCCGACAAATGTCCTTCATGCGGTGCCCCCGTCATTGACGATGACGTGATTTTGCGATGCTCTGATCCCGACAATTGTCCTTCTACCGGACAGGCTTTGATCGAAAATTATGCCAAAGTGACCGGCATCATGGGACTTGGGGAAAAAATCATTGAATCACTGTATGACGCAGGAGCGATTTCAACACCGGCAGACCTCTACCGATTAGATTTGGCTCAAATTGCTCAAGCGGTTCAAGATGCTGATGACGATAGTATTGATTTAACAGCTAAATTGCCTCAAAAACTTTACGACAGTATTCAAAATACTCG
>JAGBXG010000217.1 GCA_017629415.1 Pseudomonadota bacterium
CAATTTTTTACGGTTCTGAAATTTACGAGCACACCTATTATTCTTCATAAGGCTTTAAATGTGCACTCCGGGAGTCGCCAACACCTCGAAGCAAATAAAAATCATGGCTGTCCATCCAGCAAGTCACACCGTCCATGCGCTCAATTTTCAGCCAATCTTCCACCGACGAAACGACTCCTACCGTGATGCCTGGCACAAATGCCGGATCCTCAACGCGAGGCGCATCATAACTGGGTTCATGCCGCAAAGACGATGTTTTCATCAAAACCCCATAAAGCCTGTCATCTGTCTGATAATGCTGAAACGTAAACATCCCGATGCAAACCATAAAAATCGACAAAATGGCCATCAGCATGCCAAAAATAAATCGTGATTTTCTGAGTCTCGGAATCATAAAATACAATCCGATCATCAAGCAAAGCAATGTCCAGACCATGATGACAGCTGCATTGAGCTGGGCGCCAGAAAATCGATGTACGGTTTCCCAAACGAGATAATCAGACGACTGACCGCGTACAAAAGCCGTATTCGGTGCAGTCTGATAAGCACGATGTTCAATCAACATTTGCAAATCATCGATCTCATTCTGTACTCTGGCAGAATCCTTGACAATGCTGAGCTGCTTGAGATTGGCCATTGCAGCCCCTAAATTCCCTGCTCGATAATGCGCGATGGCAAGATTGTTCAGCAAATCAGGTTGCAGCGTCGACCAGCCTTCTTCCGTCATTCGAAGCACATATTGATGATAAACCCCTACCGCTTTCGTCGGTTTATCTTCATGAAGCAAATTTTTCGCTGTTTGCTCCAGCTCAAGCAATTCTGCTGAAACAGACTGAGCTAACGCAGTATTCGCAGCACAAAAACATAAAATGCATGATAAAAATATCGATATCAGACGCATATGAAAACTTCAGCCTCTAAAGTTTCATCAATCTCTATAGCAACGCTTTAATGAACCATTTTTTATCTTTTTTATCTCAAAACCGCACAGATTTTGCCCACCATGGCTTCCGGCAGAACATCCTGAGTACTGTATTTTGCCAGCTGAAGCTTTTGAATGGCATGCATAATGATTTCGGCATTTTCTGCCTCAAAATGTTCGCGCAACCATTGTTCAACCTCAGACATTGACGGACTGAACTCCCATTGATGACACTGCTTAAAGATTTCTTTGAGGACATCCAGCTGTTCTTGGGCATTCTTTGCACGCTCAAACCGCATAAAAAGCTGTTCCGTAAATTCATGTTTTTCATCCGCCATATTCTGATTTACGCTGCGCCTTCGTCCTGAAACAATTCCCCAGAGAGCCAGTAAAATCAACGGCGGAACGGCCATCCACATTAAAGAAATCGGTTCTTTTGCCGATGTTTTTTCCAGCTGAATCGGCACAATATCCCAAGCTTCAAGCTGCAATGTTTTTGCGCGCGCAGGGGACAAATTCAACGTTTCACTGGCGGCTTCGACATCCACTGTCAAAGATTCTGTGGCATACGTCAAATATTGATGTGTGCGCGGATGAAAAGCCACTAGCTTGAAAGGATCAATTTCCCATCGACCAGGCTTCAACGCAAGCAGCTGAAAATGCCCTGTGATGACAGACCTAAACTGTTCATTGACGATTTTTTCGTCCACCGTATCGATGACAAAGGGATAAATTTGAAAAGCTTCAGCACACGCTGTCAGTTCAAAAGGTGCCGGTTTGATGCCGGAAACAGGAGCGGTACCATGAATCTCAATTTGAATCGTGATGACATCCCCCACGCGAGCCGATGAAGAGGACAGCTTTGATTTGAGCTCAAATTCCCCGACATTGCCGATAGCAAAATGCTCCGGTGCCGGACTGGGCGGAGGAATCACTTCAATAAAACGCGGCAAATGCGTAATCCATGGCTTGGATGAAATATAAGGCACCTGAACTTTTAGCGTAGGCAACGGCAGCTTGCCCATTGCCGTAGGCGTTACGAAATAAACCGCAAACGGCTCCAATGTATAAGCTTTTCCATTCACAGACGCGTGGCTGGCCGGAGGCGCCGTTCCTTCAAGCGCATACCATTTCACAAAATCCGGCTCTTCAATATCGTAAAAAACCTGCCCACGCTGTGAGGATACATATACATCATACTGCACCCGAAGGGACTCGCCCAAATATATCTGATGCACAGGCACACGCATATCAATAAACATATCATCTGGAGCAGCAGTGATACGTGCATCATGAACTTGTGATGTCTGAATAACTGTCTGCGGCACAATCTGGGCTGAAGCAGGCATAGCTGCCAAACAAAGAAATGCCGCAGCCATCAGCTGTACGGTCTGAAAAGTCTTGCTCAAAACCTGACTGAACACTGCGGACATTCTTTCATTCCCCTATTTCTTTTCAGCTACTGACCGTTCATGACAGCAAACTTGAATGGATTCATCAAGCGCCTCAACAAAAGCTTCAAGACAAATATGATGAATGATGAGCGGCGGCGCAATAGAAATGACATGACTCCAAGGACCGCTGGGCAGTAAAATAAACCCGCGATTGCGCATTTCATCCACGATACGCAAAGCCATTTCTGTCAACGGTTTCAAATCCGAATCGGCAAATTCTAAAGCCTGCATCAGACCGCGACCACGTGTTTCGGCAATCACTTGGGGATATTTGAGACGCAATTTTTCAAATTCAGCGGCAAGCCATGCGCCTTTCTGCCGCGCAGCTTCAGGCAGATTATCGCGCACCAGAATTTCAAGCGCTTTAAGCCCTACAGCACATCCCATGGGATTGCCCAAGAATGTGCTTGTATGAATGGCTTCTGCCGTATTGAGCGGCCATTTGGCCAAAACTTCCGGTGTGGCAATCGCCGCCGACAACGGAAAACCGCCCGTCATCGCTTTACCCAGACACATAATATCCGGCACGACATCTTCATGATTGCATGCGAACGTTTCCCCCGTGCGCCCAAAACCTGTATAAATTTCATCTAAAATCAATAACACACCATGTTTGGTACACAGTTCGCGCAATCCTTTGAGCCAGCCTTTGGGCGGAACAACGTCACCGCCACGCCCCTGAATCGGCTCGGCAATGATGGCTGCCACATTGCCCGCACCGCCAGACGGCAACGAAAGCAAACGCTCAATATGTTTGAGACAGGCAAAACCGCAGCTTTCTTTTTTTTGCCCAAAAGCACACCGCAAACAGTTGGCATAAGGCACAAATGTCGTCTGCTGACAAATACGCGCACTAAACGGCGTTTTAAATTCATCCTGATGGCCTGTGACAGATAGCGCACCGTAACTCAAACCGTGATAACTCGATTCAAAAGCTATAAAACGCTGACGGCCTGTTGCCATTTGCGCCATTTTCATCGCCGTTTCTACAGCTTCAGCACCGCTTTGGCTTAAAAGGGCCCCCGACAGATTGCCCGGAGCCAAAGCCGCCAGCTGCTTGAGAAAGCTGATCTTGGTATCAGTCGGATAGACATCGCCCATTCCATGCATCAGACGGCGCGACTGCGTTTCAAGCGCATCACAAAGCTCGTCATTGGCATGACCATAAGCTGCCACCGCAAAACATGCCCCCATATCCACATAAGGCAGACCATCGGCATCCCATAACATTTCACCTTTGCCATGAGATAACACCAAAGGATCGCGTTCAACACCGATTTCGCCCGCAAAACGCGCCCGGCGCGCCGTCAACCCCGCACATTCTACTTGGGCAAGCGTATCCACTAGCACTGTAGAAGGCTGAACTTGGCCATAGCCACTTTTTTCATATTGTGCGCGTTTTGCTTGAATTTCCGATAAAATAGATGAAAGCATGTGTTTCTTCCCATGTTGAATATTTTAACAGGCCTCCCCCCTCTCCAAGGGAGAGGGACTTTGACCTCATCCCATGCCGCTTCGCGGTCGCCCTCTCCCAACAGGAGAGGGCTGATAGATTCGCTGCGCTCATCGCAGCTCAAGCGCGCTTGGAGCCAAAACAGTAGCATTTGCGAAGTGTTAAGTTCACCCAAAGCTGAATGAAATACAAGGTTCCATTCCATCCCAAGTGGAGTCCGGAGCAAAGCCCCGGCGTGGTTTGGGGCAAAGCCCCAAAAAAGAACTACAATGACTGACGCGCCAGCAACCGTTCGATATATTCGATATCTTTGGGAAGTTCAGCAGTTAGATTAACGGGGGCACCCTCCGTAATAAGAATATCGTCCTCAATGCGTACGCCGATGCCGCGATATTTTTCGGGCACTCGCGGGTCATCTTCAGTAAAATAGAGACCAGGCTCGACCGTAATGACCACACCAGGCACCAAAGTTGCCGGCGTATCGTCGCCACGATGATAACCCGTGCCCACGTCATGCGTATCCATGCCCAAATAATGGCTTGTACCGTGAAAATAGAACGCAAAATCAAGGTTTTGGTCATAAATGACGTCAGGCGATTCAGTCAAGATGCCGAGATCGTGCAGACCTTGCGCAAAAACGCGGCGAACACAATCATGCGGCGATTTGAGATGATTGCCGGCAATGCAAGTCTCAATCGCGGCTTTTTGTGCCTTGAGAACAAGACCGTAAATGTCCTTTTGAGCATCGGTAAAACGGCCATTGACCGGATAAGTACGCGAAATATCGCCGGCGTAATAGTCGACTTCCGCACCGGCATCAATGAGGATGAGATCGCCATCTTTGAGGGGATCGCGATTGGCCTCATAATGCAATGTCGTGGCATGCGCACCGCCGGCACAGATAGAACCAAAACTTTCACCAATAGCTCCTCGGCTGCGGAAACCGTGTTTCAATATGGCTTCGACTTCCCATTCGCCCATGCCGGGACGCAGAGCTTTCATCACATCGAAAAAGCCTTGTGCGCTGATATGGGCTGCGCGTTTCATCGTCTCGATTTCATCGCTGTCTTTGACGCGACGCATTTCGGCCAAGATATCGCGGACATCGCACAGTGCGCGCGGTCCTTCAGAGGCACGGCGACCGCGATGACGCAAATTTTCCGTGATTTCAAACAGCATGGGCGCAAGCACACCCGACTGCGAAAAGTCGAAATACACCGAATCGAGCGAAAAAATGACTTCAGAAAGTACAGTTTTAAGGTTTGCAATATCATAACCTTCGTCTGCGCCGAATTTTTCTTTTGCGCCTTCAATGCCATGGCGCGGCCCCACCCAACGTTCACGTTCGGGATATCGCGGCATCACAAAAAGACGGAATCGGACAGCCTGCTCTGCACTGGCGATGACCGCAACGGCACCGGCTTCCTCAAGACCGCATAAATACAGCA
>JAGBXG010000218.1 GCA_017629415.1 Pseudomonadota bacterium
GCTATCGAAGAAGGTAGCGTTGATATTGAACACGGTGCAGAAAAACAAAAGAAAATCAAAACCGCATTAGATGATAAAACTTCCAGAACGAATAAAACTCAAAATGATGCGGGAAATCATGCGCTACCCCCCCAAAAACTTGAGGCAGAGGATAAAACCACGGCATCTCTTAAGCCAAATCATGATGCCGATGCCATCAGCAATGATGACTGCGCGCGTATGGCACAAAGCCATAGCGCGCCGGGGGAGACGCGTATGGCTGAAAGCCATAGCGGCGCGGGGGCTGATGCCCCCGAAAAAGAAAAAAATGATAAATCAACCGGCGCTCAAACTTCTGATGCGCCCCTGTCCAAAGTGCCGGACGATGAAGTCGGGCTGTTTGACCTGATTCGCATCAATATCCGGTGCTTTTTTAAGATTAATGCCTGCGTGCGGCCGCCTTATATCGGACGTTTCGTGCGCTTTGCGGATAAATTTTCGGAAGTTGTTCAGACGCGCATCGATAAGTTTATCGGCGTTTTGGACAAAGGGGACGAGGATTTTGTCGCCAAAACCGAAGTCGAAATCGGATATCGCGACGAACTCATTCCGGATATGCCCGATATGGGCCTTGTCCTGCATCCGAAGAAAAAGAAGAAACGGTAAGTTTACATGCGTCGAATTACGTTTTTATCGCTTGTTTGTGCGTTTTGTTTGGCGGGATGTACGGGCCTGGATGCAGGCTGGAAAGCACTGCGTTCGGGTGATTACGATGAGGCGCAGCGTCATGCGATCGTCGCGCTGAGCAAAGAGCCGCGTAATCCTGAAGTGTACCATCTGGTGGCAAATACAGCCCTCATGCGCGGGCAGTACGATTCTGCCCTCAAATCAGCAGAGTTTGCCCGGACGCTTGACGGCGGTTCGGAAGATTCGGAAAAGCTGATCCGAGAAATTTGTGCCGCCAAAAAAGCCTGGGCATGCGTCTGTGAATCCGGCGCAAGAAGTGTGGCCCGGGGCTTGTCTATGGATGCCGACGATGAGGCTTTCTTGCGCGAAGGTTATGCAGCACTGTTGAACGGCGGAACCGGCGATGGATACGGCTGCTACCAGGCTTTGAACGACGAGACGCTTGAAAATATCGATGATGTCAAGGCTTCACATGCCGCATCTCTGGCTGCACAGGGCCTGACTCAGGAAGCTTTGGCTATCGAAGAAACCGTCGCAGACCCGGAAGTCAGCAAACTGCGCGCAGCACGACGGCTTTTTGCCCTGCAGCGCTCAGAAGAAGCCGCCGCAAAATTGCGCGATTATGTCGGTCTGGACGGCGATAAAGAAACACGCATTGCCAATGCCGCTGACGTTTGCGAAGATTACCGCGCCTGGTCTCTTGCCGCCGAAATGCTCGCCATGTCCTCCCTGCCAGATAACGAAGTGCGCCAGGCTGTGGCCTTGAGACGCGCTTTCCGCGCCGAGGATGCCGATAATTTGCTGAAAATCCATTTCGAACGCGAACGCAGCGCAGCACAAGTTAAGGCCGAAGTGAATACATTGCTGGAAGCTGGGTATGCAGAATCTGCGACTGAAGCTTTTTTAACCTGCGAATTGTGCAATAAAGATGTCGAATTGGCATTCGCTGTTGCCGACAATCTGGCCGATTACGGACAGCTTTCATCCGCTTTGCAGATTTTGTCCGAACTGGGCGACACCCTCGAAAACGATGGCGATGCACAGATGCAGCTCTTTGTGTGGTATTACAATCAACAGTATTATCCGCAGGCTTTGCTGGCCTCAGAAAGAGCCATCAAACAAGGCGCAGGGAATTTTGATTTCCATGCCGCACGCCTTCATGCTTATGTCAACTGCCGGGATATCCAAGGGTTTGAACGCGAATCGGCGGCATGGCTGGCCACTTTTGAGGCACCCGCTTTGGAGGCGCGCAACGAAATCGCCAAACTCGAGTCGAAACGCGCCAACTGGGCCGGCGTTTTAAACACCCTGGAACCAGCCGCTGCCGCAACCGTCTTAGACGGCGAATCACAGACACTCTATTTTCAGGCACTGGCCAATTTGAAGAAATATGACGCACTCGATGCAGCACTTGACCGCCATGGTGCCGATATCGCCCCGCTCAAACGTGCCCAGTACTTCTTTACACCGGAAACCGAAAAATACTTTTTAAAAGCCGTCAACCCCTTGCTGAACGGCTCTGAAGCCGAAAAGATCGATGGCGAACTTGCCATTGCAGAATACGATTTGCGCGTGCTCGGGGACGAAGAAAAAGCCGGATCTGCCATCGAACGCGTACTGACTCTCACCAACCGCTCGTCTTATGGCTATGAACGCGTCGTCGCATTCACAAACCAATTCGGACAGACAGATAAAGCCCTGGCCTACGCACGACAATGGATGGATGCTTACCCTGCTGAAGACAAGCCATGCAGCGTCTTGGGTGAGCTGTACTTGAAACACAAGTTTCTAACGGAAGCCGCAGACGTTTATACGACTTATTTGAACCGGCAGACGGACAAATACAAAGCCCTGCGCCATGTGTACCAGACCTTCACGCGATATAATGCCGGCGATGCCGGACTTGAGTGGACGGAAAACGTCTGCGCCCCCGTGCTGAAAACCGGCACGAACGCCGATTATTTGCAGGCTTTGACGGAAACACGGCTGGATGCCTACCGCAGCATGCGTTCCAAAGATGCCGAACGTGCAGAATTATTGCGCGCTGAAGTCATCAGAGGCTTTGTTCAATTGCTGGAAATCCGTCCCGAAAAAGCCATCAGCTTCGCCGTCGATTTGGGTTCCGTCGATGCTTACGAAGAAGCCAGCAAAGCTTACGATGCCGCCGTCAAACAGGATGTCAAATGGCGGACAGACCAGCAGATTCATCGGGCAAAAATGGCTGTGCGCGCAAATCGTGATGCCGCCAAAATTAAAGATGCTGTCAAAGTCGTCGATGGCGACAGCAAAGCCACGTTTGATTTGGCCGCCATGCTCGAAAAAGAACAAGGCCTGGCATATGCCGTCGATGTGCTCGAAACACAGCTGTCTGCCCCCAAAGCCGATGACCGCGAAAAAGCTTACAACTATTTATCTGCCTGGGCTTTGGCAAACGGAGATTTCATCAGAGCCCGTCAATATTCGGCTAAAGTTGAAGAAAGTTCCGTTAACCATGCTGATATTCGATTGAAATGCGCCAAAACAGCTATGGCTATGAATGATTGGGATGAGGCAGTCCGGCATTTGACATGGCTGCAAGCCTCACGTCCCGATGCCCGCGATGTTCTGGAAACCCAGCTCATCTTGGCTCGCCGGGCTCCGGAACATATCGGCGCACAAAACCTGTTTACGACAACATTGGATGGTGCCGAGGGCGTTTATCATCGCCTGGAATGGCTGTCGGAGTTTTTTGAACAATACGGCGACCGTTCACGCGCTTTGCACTATGCTCAAAAAGCTTATGACGTGCTGACCGTTGACAACCCGTCGCTGAAATTCCGGCTGATTGGACTCTATTTGTACGACGGTGCACTGGATGACGAACGGCGCAGCAAAGTTGATGAACTGGTGGCCTCCCTGAAAGGCACTTCGGTCTGGAATGTGACACAGCTCGTGCGTTTGTCCGAACAAGCCCAGGATGCCGGATACGCGGAACAAGCTCAGACCTGGATGAAAGAAGCCATCGCCATGTCGCCGGATTCGCGTACTTTGCGACAGCAAAAACTTGATATGGCTTTGACTTCGGAATCGCTGGGGCTGATTGCCTTAAGCCTGGAAGAAGCTGCCGTACCGCCTGCTGCAGATATGATGTCTCTCCTGGAATCTCGCGGGGCCATGCAGGATGCCTTTACCGCCATCGATATGTATGCCCAAAACGGCGAATATGCCATGGCACTTTCCGGACTCCTGCGCATACTGCCGGCCTATGTTCAAGGACGCGGTGTCGTGGCCACACGCCGGGCACTCGAAGATTATGTCAATGTCGTGTCTGAATACACGCCCGAAGTCAGCAGACTGCTCGTCAATCATGCCTTGATGGGAGACAGACCCTGTGATGCCATGGCCTGGATAACAAACGTTACAGACGGCACCACATGGGCACGAACAGCCATGCAATGTACCGAAGCCGCTTCGACGTTGACCGGCTTGCTGCGTTCTAAACGCGCCGCCATGTCTTATCGGAATCGAACGAACTTTGATACACAAGTCGTCTCGGCATTTGTTCAACAAGGGGCAAGTGACTTGGCCCGTCAGTATGCTGAAGATATGGGCATTGAACTGACGCCGTTCGAGCAGTTTGAACGCATGCTTTATGCCGGCGATGCCCTGGGAGCTCTGACAAACTTAGAATATGCCTCCGTTGCCACCACAGAAATCCTCGAAGTTATGCAACTTCTGGCTAAATTCGGATATCACGCCGAAGCCATCGATTACGCCAAGGCTCATATCACCGCACTTCCCGAAAACGATGCTGTGCGCGCTGCCTCTCTTGCCGTGCTTTTGGGCGCTCCGTCAGATGCATTTGCAACGGTTTTGCCCGGCAAAGATGCCGCAAATTACGCGGAATTGGCACCGGAAAAAATCGCCAAACTCGTGGCTGTCAGCCACATTGTGAACTGGCTGGCTTCGGCACCGACCTATCAATTGGGCAGCGTTATCGAAGTCGCCACCACGTGTGCCGCCGAAAATCCAGCTTCGCAAGCCGAAATCCTTGCTGCCATCGATCAGGCATTGCTGAATCGCGACAGCATAAACTCCATTTTGGTCACCTACGGCCAACACGCCATGGATGCCGGACTTTATGATACAGCCGTCGCCGTCTATGCCAAACTTGTCCAAGCCATGCCATCCTCAGACTACGTCCACCGCATGTACTCAGTAGCTCTGGCACGCTTAAACCGTATCGATGAAGCCTGGCACGAACTCGAAGAAGGCGCACGATGTACCAACATGGTGCTCGATTATTGGGAACGCAGCGCAGCCTTGCATGCCGATTCTCCCGTCTCATTGCGGCTAAAAATCAATGGCGCTCACCGTACACTCCATCCGCGTCAGGCCGCTCTCTATATCTCAGCTGCAAAATATGCCCTCGAAGCCGCAGATATCGCCAATGCCCAAACATGGACACGCACGGCATATCAATACGGCAAATATTCTGTTCTAAGCGGCTTGACCCAAGCCTGGGAAAACGCCAATGCCCTGGCCGATTTGCCCGACGAAATCCTGCAAGCTGACACCAGCACCACCCTGAACATCGAAGCTAAACGCGCCTACCTGACCGGCGACAAAGAAACAGCAGCACGACTGTTCGCAGAGTCCGCCGAACGCGCCCCATGGCCGCTCGATGTCTGGATGCAAAACGCCGATTTCTACCAAAAAACGGGCGATGTGCCGCGCCTCGAACAAACTATCGCGCAAATGATGACAGCCTATCCGCATGCCTATGAGCCCTACATCTACCGCGCCGTCTTCGCCCTGACACAGCAACGCACGGAAGACGCCTGGAACGACTATCAAACCGCACGTTCCTTGGCCTTCGAAATGAACGGTTGGCACATGCCGCTCGTCGCCGCCGCTGCTGCACAATTCAATGCCGATTTGCTCAAACGCATCTATAATCAGGAAAAAGCTTCAGGAACCTTAAACACCGAAAAATGGTCCGAAACCTTAAACGCCACATTCCAAAACGCACATTTGGCCGCCCAACACCAAATGTCCGAACAAGAATGGCGCCAAAAAGGGCAAACTTTCATTCAAAAACTTCTGCCCAAAACGGTGAGTGCTTTTTAAAGCATATTTCAAATCTTTTCTTTGA
>JAGBXG010000023.1 GCA_017629415.1 Pseudomonadota bacterium
AAGGTTTCTGAAATTTCGGCTTAATAGGTTTTATCCTGCGGCTGTCATATCGGCGTTAAAGGGGATGATTTCGGCTTGCTTGTGAAGCTGTTTGAAAGCCACGGACAGCATGAGTTTGATGCGGTTGAGCTGGTTGACCTCACTGGCGCCTGGATCGTAGTCAATGGGGGCAATATTGGCTTCTGGGTGGAGTTCGCGGATTTTTTTGATCATGCCTTTGCCGGTGACATGGTTGGGCAGGCAGGCGAACGGCTGCAGGCACAGGATATTGGACACACCTGAGTGAATGAGTTCGAGCATTTCGCCGGTCAGGAACCAGCCTTCGCCGGTGTTGTTGCCGATTTGCAGGATAGGTTCTGTCATGCGCATGATGGTATCGATGGAAGGCGGTGCTTCGAATCGTTGGCTGGCGCGAAGGGCTTCGAATGCAGGTTTTTGGAAATATTCGATAGCTTTGATGACGGCTTTGCAAGCCACCATGCTTTTGAGGGATTTGCCGAGTTTTTCGTAACCGAAAGACGCATCGCTCAAAGTGTAGAGGAAGAACCCGAGCAAATCGGGGACGACAGCTTCGGCGCCTTCGGTTTCGAGCAGTTCGACGAGGTTGCGGTTAGCGCCGGGATGGTATTTGACTAAAATTTCACCAACAATGCCCACGCGAGGTTTTTTCTTCGGTGTTATAGGTAAGACGTCGAAGTCTTGGACGATCTTGCGGCAGATTTGTGAAAATTCTGCATAGTTCGTTTTTTCAAGGGCAGCCAGGCAGCGCGTATTCCAGCGTTCATAGAGGGCATTGGCGCTGCCTTTTTCGGTTTCATAAGGACGTGTGCGATAGAGGCAACGCATGAGGACATCGCCATAAACGGCGGCCATGATGCCGCGATGCACGAGTTTTGCGGATACTTTGAATCCCGGATGGTTTTCAAATCCCTGGGCAGACAAGGGAATGACAGGGACATAGCCCATGCCGGCGTCGCGCAAAGCCTTGCGAATAAAAGCCACATAGTTCGTGGCACGGCATCCGCCGCCGGTTTGTGTAATGATGGCGGCTGTTTGATGCGGATCGTAGCGGCCGCTTTTCAGGGCATGCACAATCTGACCTGTCGTGATAAGCGTGGGATAACAGGCATCATTGTTGACATATTTGAGCCCTTCATCGATGACTTCGCGTCCGGAGTCGGGGAGTACGACGAGGTTGTAGCCATCTAAAGCGAAGACTTTGGACAAAAATTTGAAGTGAATCGGGCTCATTTCCGGGCCTAAGATCGTCCAATTTTTGCGCATTTCTTCGGTAAAGGCGACGGGACGGGGGCAAGCTTCGCGGATTTGTCCGACATAACCACGGCGTTTGCGTTCTTCCAGGGCGGCAATCAGTGAGCGTATGCGGATGCGTGCAGCGCCAATGTTGCTGCCTTCATCGATTTTGAGTGCAGTGTAGATTTTGGCTTTGGCCTGAATGATTTCCATGACTTGATCGGTCGTCACGGCATCGAGTCCGCAGCCAAAGCTGTTGAGCTGGATGAACTCGAGGTTCGGCTGTGAGGCTACAAAACGAGCGGAGCAATACAAACGTGAATGATAGGCCCATTGATCGACGACGCGCAGGCGTTCGCCGTTATTGCCGCGATGGGCCACGGCATCTTCGGTTAAAACGGCAATGCCGTAGCTGGCAATCATTTCGGGAATGCCGTGGTTGATTTCGCGGTCGATATGGTAGGGACGGCCGCCCAGTACGATGCCTCGAATCCCTTTGTCGGCGATATATTGAAGGGCATCATCGCCGGCTTTGCGGATATCTTCTTTATAACGATCACGTTCGACGAAGGCGGCCCGAACGGCGGCTTTCACCTCCTCGCGAGTGATGACATAATCCTGGCGCAGTTCATCGTAGATGCGGCCGGGCATGCCGTTTCTGTCGTTCAAATTGAAGAAAGGATTGCGGAATCGAATGCCTTGTTCTTTCAGGGCATCGACGTTATTCCGAATGACTTCGGGATACGACATGACAATGGGGCAATTGTAATGATTCGTTGCCTTTTCAACTTCGCGCTGTTCATAAGAGACGCAGGGATAAAAAATCATATCCGGGTGCTGTTCAATGAGCCATGCGATATGGCCGTGCACGAGTTTGGCGGGGTAACAAGCCGATTCGGAAGGAATCGTATCGATGCCCATTTCATAAATCTTTTTGGACGACTGCGGCGAAAGAATGACGCGGAACCCGAGCCGTGTAAACAGCGTGTGCCAGAAGGGATAATTTTCATAAATATTGAGCACGCGCGGGATGCCGACGGTGCCGCGCCAGGCCTTATCTGCAGGCAAAGACTGATAATCGAAGGTGCGTCGATGTTTGTAATCATACAAATTCGGGACATTTGATTTTTCAACTTTGCCGGTCGGACGTTCGCAGCGGTTGCCGGTTAAAAATCTTGAACCGTCACTGAATGCATTGATTGTCAGCAAACAATTGTTTTGGCATCCGCCGCAACGGCGCATCTTAATTTTGTATGAAAAGGCTTCCAGGGTTTGTCCAAACCGCATCTGGCTGATTTTTTTATCGGCGGGACATCGGGTTTGTGCGATCAGGGCACAGCCGTAAGCGCCCATCAGGCCGGCGATATCGGGACGCACAGCCTGGGTGCCTGAGACGCGTTCAAAAGCTCTGAGTACGGCATCATTCAGAAAAGTGCCGCCTTGAACGATGACTTTTTTGCCGACTTTTGAGGTGTCGCGCAGTTTAATGACTTTATAGAGGGCATTTTTAATGACGGAATAGCTCAATCCGGCCGAAATATCGCCGACCGAAGCGCCTTCTTTCTGGGCCTGTTTGACTCGCGAGTTCATGAAAACCGTGCATCGCGTCCCTAAATCGATGGGTGCCGGGGCATATAAAGCTTCCTGGGCAAAGGTTTGCGGCGTATGTCCGAGGCTTCGTGCAAAGGTTTCGATGAACGAGCCGCACCCCGATGAGCAGGCTTCATTGAGCATGATACTTTCGATAACGCCGTCGCGCAGCATCATGCATTTCATATCCTGTCCGCCGATATCGAGGATAAATTCGACGCCGGGCAAAAAGGCATCGGCCGCGCGATAGTGGGCAATCGTTTCGATTTCGCCTTCATCGATGCAAAGGGCTTTCTGAATCAAGCCTTCGCCATAACCGGTGACGCAGGCGTTAGCAATGGTCACGTCTGACGGCAATTTTTGCGCGATATCTTTTAAGATTTCAATCGTCTTTTCGAGGGGTTTGCCTTCATTGCTGCCGTAATAATCGCACAGGACTTCGTGATCTTCGCTCATCAGGACGGCTTTTGTCGTCGTCGAGCCGGCATCAATGCCCAAAAATGCCCGTCCGTGATACGTGCTTAAATCGCGTCTGGGAACGCGCAAATCATGGGCTTTGACAAAAGTTTGATATTCCGTTTCATCGGCAAACAGGGCTTCCAGACGTGCCACTTCATGGCTGACGGTGTCGCCATAGCTTTCCATGCGTTCCAGGAGCGTCGAAAATGCGATGGGACGGCACTCACGAGACAATCTTGATGCGCCCATGGCCACAAAAAGATTGCCGTTTTCAGGCAATAAAATTTCATCAGGCTGCAGTTTCAGCGTCTCAATAAACCTTTCACGCAGGGACGACAAAAAATGGAGCGGACCGCCCAAAAAAGCGACTTTTCCGCGAATCGGGTGACCGCATGCCAGAACGCTGACCGTCTGATTGACCACAGCCTGTAAAATACTGGCCGCAATATCTTCATGTCTTGCGCCTTCATTGAGCAGCGGCTGAATATCCGTCTTTGCAAATACGCCGCAACGTGCCGCAATCGGATAAATCATCTTATGATTTTTGGCCAGCTCGTTGAGCCCCATCGTATCCGTATCGAGCAGCACGGCCATCTGGTCGATAAAAGCGCCCGTTCCACCCGCACACGTTCCGTTCATGCGTTGATCCAAGGTCGCGCCAAAAAACGTAATTTTGGCATCTTCGCCGCCCAGCTCAATGGCTACATCCGTTTCGGGCAGTAAAGCCTCCACCGCACAGCTGGACGCAATCACTTCCTGACAAAAATCGAGTCCAAGCCGTTCTGCCACGCCAATCCCGGCGCTGCCTGTCATCTGAATCGTCATCGTC